>JANLHY010000584.1 GCA_024653795.1 Candidatus Brocadiaceae bacterium
TTCTGATGGCACTCGCCGCAGGTGCTTGCAGAAACGTGGCCTCGCTTCTTTGCAATGAAACGGTGGTCATTTCCGTGGCAGCTTATACATGTTACACCCTTCACAGCATGGGCGCCTTTTGTCCATTCCTTCACAACATCGGGCGTCGCTATTTTATGACATGCAAGGCAATCCGTCTCTTCATACGTACCGTACGGTTTGATCTTCCTCGCTGCATATGCCTTGAATAAATCACCAGGCATGTGAGGATGGACTACGCCAAGGTGACAATCAGTACATGCCAATTTTTCAGGTGTTTCGCCGTGGACACCACCATGTTTATTACTTTTTAAAATAAGTTCAATATGGGATTTGTCTTTCGTAAAACCTTCAGTGTGGCAGCGGACACAGTTTCCATTCAGGATTTGAAGGCTGTCTTCTGCAATCTCAATGAAAGCGCCATCCGTATACGCCTGGAATGAATGCATCAAAGAATCATGCGTTCCATCACTGAGTTTCGCATGGGCATATCCCTTGAGTCCCGGCCCTACATGGCAGGCATGACAGTTTTCCACATGTTCATTATGGTGCTTCGATGCCTTAAATGAATCGTAATGGATTTTCATTTCATGGCAACTGGCGCAGAACTCGCTCTTCTCTGAATAATGGTACACCTTACTTATTGTAACAAAGAAAACAACCAATACGATTATGGTGAAGAAGCCTACCAGCTTTTTTCTTCTCTGAATAAATTCCAACAACTGCTTCAACCGCTCCATAAATACCTCCTAATCTTCCTTTTTATAATGAGGGCATTTGCTTTTTCAGTTAGCAATCAATTAAATTAATATAATCTCGAAATTTTAATACTTTGTCCACACTACATGAATAAATCTACAACAACTCAAAGTTCGAGGATTCTACCACAAAATTATTTTATGTTCAAGTCATTTTTTAATAACTGTTAAATACTTCTATAATTGACAAACATATTACTTTCATGTAAAATTTTTGAATGAATTTGTCCTGTATTCTTCAAACAATACCAAATTTAAGGAAGGAATTTAATAATGAATCGCCGCCTTATCAAATATTTCACTTTAGTCGCCACACTCGCGTTCAGTATGTCCGTTTTTTTTAGTACATTTTTTATACAGGAAAAATCTGTTCAAGGACAACATGCAGGAGGGGGAATTATAGATACTACCAAACAACCTGGTAAAGAAGCGCCAAGTTATCATCAATCTTTTGTGCCTTATGAAGGAACAATACAGGTCCCCTGGATCGACGAAAAACCAAACCCGGTCACTATTAAAGTTACTGAAGTCATTACTTACGAAATTCCTGTAGACGAAAAGAAATTTAACGAAAAAAAACTGACGTTCGAAGACTTAGAAATGAAGGAGGTATCAAACAATTCAGAAATCAATTTCCATCAGGTTGATTGCTACTTCTTCAAAGTCGTAAAACAGACACAGGTTCGTACAGCAGAAAACCTCTCCTGTAAACGGGAAAGGGATGGAAGTCAATATTGGCTTTCCGATGGTAAAAAATACGTTGAATGGGGAAAATGGTCAAACTGGAGTCCCGAAAAAGAAGAGAAAAATATAGAAATGGCTGAAAAAAAGCCATAAATCAGGCTGCCTTTGGCTACTTTTAACTGAATAAACAAAATGGGGAGACGCATGCAATGTGTCTCTACAAAAACATTGAAATTCCTATACGTAAATTAGGCCTTCGGCGACTATTTTTATTGTATGTAGGGGTAATTCATGAATTACCCCTACAAGATTGAAATTCCTGAACATTAATGAGGCACGGACAAACAAGTTTGTCCATGCCACCCTAAAACCCGCATAATTAAAATGAAAATTCCTATACATTTAACTTAGCACGTGAAAAGAGATACTTCAATGTATCTCTTTTTTTTAGTCAGTAAATTCATATTGTTTGTTTTAGTTTAAAAGGAGGTTTTTTTCTCGTGAGAATTGTATATATCATCGTTCCATTTATTATGTCTATCACGCTCCCATGCAGTGCCCTCATGTCAACGGAGATAAAAAAAGAATCGGTATCAACTACACAAAAAAATATTACCCGGAATAAACTTTGTCCAGAATGTAATAGAATCTATCCTGGAGACGTCGGCTTCTGCAGTATCGATGGCAAAGAACTTGTGGAATTTACCGAAGAACATCTCATATGCCCAACCTGTAAGGGAAAGGCACGCCCCGGAGAGAAATTTTGCAAAAATGATGGAACGCAACTTATTCCTCTACCCTCAACTGATAAAAAAATATCGTCACCTGACAAAAAAATAGAAATTAAACTTCCGCCAGATGCTACACCAGAAGAAAAAACGAAAGCAGCCATGTATCACTTTATGGAAGGAAATCGACTGCGCGAAGAACTGAATGATTTTGAGGGAGCTTTAGAAGAATACAAAAAAGCAGAAGCATTAAATCCTGAACTTCCATCTCTCCATTTTCATATGGGAGGAATTTATTGGAAGCTGGGAAACCAGAGGGAAGCCTTAACTCATCTCGACAAATGTAAAACATTATTGGAGGCACAACCACCGGAAACGAAGTTAGCTGAAAATTATCAAAAGACATTGCAGGACGTTAAAGTTTACATCAATAAATTAGAAAAAGGCCTAAAACCATCAGAACAGAATCAACGCAAAGAATTAACGCAGGCTGAACGGGATGAAAGGATGAAAAATGCCTTGGTTGAAAATGGTGAAAAATGGAATGAAATGATATTAATTCCTGCAGGAAAATTTATTATGGGCACAACAGAAGACGAATTTATTCCCGAAGAAACTCCACAACACGAAGTACATTTAGATACATACTATATTGATAAGTACGAGGTCACCAATGCCCAGTATTGGGAATTTTTGCAATATATCAAAAGCACCAGCGACCACAGTAAATGTTACCCAGGTGAACCCAAAAATAAAGACCATACACCCGGCACACCGCACACAGGCTGGGACTATCCATATTTCGATTTCCCCGATTATCCTGTAAGCCGTGCCGACTGGTACGATGCTTATGCTTATGCTGCATGGGCAGGCAAACGTTTACCCACTGAAGCCGAATGGGAGAAAGCTGCCAGAGGGACAGACGGACGCAGGTTTCCATGGGGAAATGTGTGGGATGCAAAACGATGCAATGTCGGACCTGACGCGCCTTTGTCTGTAGGTAGCTTTGAGTATGGGAAGAGCACATATGGATGCCTGGATTTAATCGGCAGTGTTTCAGAATGGTGCAGCGATTGGTATCACCCTGAATATTACCAAACGAGCCCAAGCATGAATCCTAAAGGACCGGAAAACAGCACCGGCATGCGAATAATTAAAGGGGCGTCATTATTTGCTCCCTATGCATATAAAATGCGCTGTGCTGTAAGGATATTTGGAAAACCCGAGGACCGAAACAAGAGTATCGGCTTCCGATGTGTAAAGGATTATAAACAAGAAACCGGGAAAACTGTCAAAGAGGCTAGCAAGCTGGAAGATAAGGGCAAAGAAGTGCACTAACAGTTAACATAACTGTGCATTCCATGCTCATTTATCAGGATTTGAACCTTCATAATAGGAGGATACAGGTTCTTCCTTGTAAATCCTCGCAAAGGCCGATTTGGCATGCTGGTAAGAATTATAGTCGTTTTGCGCATTGACTTTATCGCCTTTCAATTCATAAGCTTTACCGCGGCTTAGATAGGCATCGGCATAATCGTGGTCAAGGATAATTACCTTTGTAAATTCCTCGATTGCCTGGTCTGTCATTTTTTTCTTAAGACAAATCAAGCCTAAATTAAAATGCGGTGCAATTAGTTTTGAATTAATTTCAATTGCCTGTTTGTACTCAACCATAGCCTTATCAGTTTTATCCGTCTCGTTATAAACATTTCCAAGATAGTAATGAACCTTAGCAATATTTTGACGCTGCGATAACGCCTTCTTTAAGGCTTCAATGGCACTGTCATAAGCGCCTTTTAGAAAATAAGCAATTCCCAAATTCACATACGCATCAGCATACCCCGGATTTATCTCAATAACCCGCTTATACTCGGAAATGGACTCCTCTAAATGTCCTGTTTGATAAAAGGCAATTCCCAGATTAAAATGTGCCTTATCATACCCTGGCGATACCTCAATGGCTTTTTTGTACCACTCGGATGCTTTATCATGGGTATTGGTATCCTGACACAAAACACCAAGATTAAAATACGCCTCTACCTTCTTAGGGTCAAGCCCAATAGCCGTTTCGTATTCTCTCTTTGCTTCATCAAAGAGATTACGCTTATAATAAGTTAAACCCAATAGGAGATGCGCATCAGCATTATTAGGGTCCTTTTGAACTTCCTTAAGGCGCATCTTAAGCTCATCCTCAGAAACTTCAATCTGCATACTTACTTCGGACAACCTTTGATAAGCTTCTGAATAATCAGGCTTAAGTTGTGTAGCCTTATTAAAGGCTTCTACAGCCTTTTCCAGTTCTCCTTTTTTGTAATAGGCATTTCCCAGTTTAAAATAAATCTCAGGTTGGTTCTTGTTTTTAGAAAGCGATTTCTCATATTCATCAACAGCCTTGTCCCACTGCCTATTTTCAAAATATTTGTCGCCAACGACAGAAATATCTTTCGCATATCCATAGCGGCAGGTAAATACTATCAAAGCAATTCCTGCAACAGAAAACAATTTCAACATATTAGTTTGATTTTACTTCTATTTCCTGATCTTTCGTCTGTCCCTTTAACGTCGGTACCGATTGCAGGAACAGTTCCTTGATCTCATCCTGTTTATAAACCACAGCAGGGTCTTTCCCCGTCCTCCACTTTGTAATATACGAGTAGGAGATATAATCACTATAAGCCTTACTGTGGTCGCCCTTCATTGTATAGATTTGTGCCCTGTTGTAATAAGCGTCTTCATGAAGAGGGTCAATCTTCTTGGTTATCTTATCATACCATTCCATTGCCTTGTCGAGGCGGTCTGTCCTGTGATAAATCACACCAATATTATAGGCGGCATTGACATATTTTGGGTTCTTTTCCAGTATTGCCATATTTTCTGACAATGCGTCGTCATATCTCTTTTGTAATGCAAAGACAATCGCCCTTTGATAACGAGCATCAAGATTATCTGAATTTATTTCCACTGCCTTGTTATAGTGTGCAATAGCCTCCTCAAACTTCTTTTCATTAAGACTAATCAAACCAAACACAACATAAGCGTCAGAATATTTAGGATTTACCTCTAGGGTTTTGTTGAGTTCTTTTATAGTTTCATCAACCTTTCCCTGCTTGTGCAAAGAAATGGCAAGATTATAGTGTGCGTTATCATAGGAAGGATTAATTTCAGTGGCCTTTCCAAAGATGTTTTCAGCATCTCCATACAAGCCCATATCCAAATAACCCACCCCAAGGTTAAACATAATGTAAGGATTTTCCGGATCGAGTTCTAATGCCTTTTTATATTGCGCAATGGCATCTATCTCCTTTTGAAGCTTATGAAGAAAAACGCCGAGATCCACATAATTTAAAGGGTTTTCAGGGTCATTTTCAATAGCCTTATACCGCTTTTGAAATTCATCATCCGGGGCGCCGATCTTTGTAAATGTTTCTGCCAATTTCCTATGTGCGTCAATATATTTCGGATTAATATCAATGGCTTTTCTGAAATCTGTTGCTGCTTCTTCCAGCTTTTCTTGCCCCAGATAAACAATTCCCCTACCATAATACGCCTCCGAAAGATTTACGTTGGTCTCTATTGCCTTTGAATATTCAGCCAATGCCTCCTCTAATTTATTCTCCTTCGCCAGGCCATCGGCAATCTCAACATGGTTTCTCCCCTTTTCACAAGCAAGAGGTAAGCAAAAAATAGACAGCGACATTAAAAACAATGCGTACTTATACAATTTCATATCCGTCTCCACTCAAGTGTAACAAAAGTATATTTAGCTAAAATTTTAGTTTATTAAGTATATTTAAAAGTTCTCTGATTTCAACTCTTTTATAATAAAAAAAGGAAGCTGTGCAAACTTCGCACAGCTTCCTTTAATAAACTAAAACTGCTGCTTATGAAAGTACTATTTCAATTAGTGTGCTTTCATAGACCTTGCAGCAGGATCCTCATGATGTTCTTTACCACCCATGCCCAACTCTTTTATCTTCCTGTTGATGTATTCAACTTCTTCAGCAGGTGCATGATGTGTATCTAACCAACCTGGATCTGGACACAGATCGAAGATGGTCTTTCCTGGATGATTCTTCACGATATAAGGACCCGTCAACTGGTCAAGCCATTCGCCAGTCTTCCAGAAGCTCTCTGGAACCCAGGTGATACCAACCTTCTTCTCGAGGGCAATAAGTCTCCTTGCCTGAGAAGCATTCTGTTTTACGTTGACCAACCAACGATCCATACCGAACGAACCATCAGAGTATGTAGCATCGTTCCATGAACCATGCGCCATACCTTTCATGATATATGTCTGGAAATATCCAACGCTCTCAAAGCAGAGTCGTTCTATATCTGAGCAGTTCGACATCCTGAACTCACCTGATTCACCAGCCTTACCACCAAATGCTGGATCATCATGATAAGCGCCGATCTTCAAGCTCCATACGTGCTGACCTGACCAATCAGGAGCAAGATCTTTTGGCATAGGATCAGCAACACCATCCTTAACGAGATCTTCTGCAACCTTGAAGGTTTCACGATACTTCAAACCAGCATCCTTACATGCCTCATCCAACGCCTGCAAATTTTCCTTTGCAAATCTTGGTGAGTGACAGTCATCGCAAACGGATGCCCAACGATCTCTCTTCTCTTTCCAGATTGGAGCGCCACGGTCAGCCATGGACATACCCATACTGGTATATACTGTAGAGAATCTTTGAACGTTGTGATGACCACCCCTCATATGGCAGTACTGACAAGTCGGACCAACATAATCAGCATCGGCCAATTTCTTTGTCCAATCGAACTGCTTTGGATCCCACTTGTTCACCTGATATACTACACCATGGAGACCGATGTCATAAGCCTCCCAGTCCCTATGGTCTTTACCCCAGTGACATGTCTTGCACTGCTCTGCTTTCCTTGCAACCTTTGGATCAAATTGATGCCTCTGGTGGCAAGTGCTGCATCTCTCTTCTGAGCTTGTATGACAGAAGGTGCAACCAGCAGTATCTCCTGGCGGCCTTTCAATTGACCAAGCGCATTCTATCTGAGCAAAGCTCGAACAGGAAGCATGTGAACCGATACCACCCTGACCCTGCTCGCTATACTGCGTCTCGTGGCACTCGCTGGTACCGCAAGCCTTTGATGACGGCATGGTCAACTTCTGGTGGTTGTTACCATGACAGGTATCACAACCGGTTGGGCTTGGTTCAGCCTTGGAATGAGCGCTCTTCTTATAATCCCTTACAATACCAGGGGTCATAACAGAGTGACATCCAATACATTGTTCGAGTTGGAACGTACCTTTAATCGGGTTCGAAGGCCTTACCTCATCCCTGTTGTACATATAATCAGGAATATAATAACGGTAGGCAGGTAACGTCTTCCAAAATTTACTATATTTTCCAGGATAAGGCGGTGCATTCTCGTGCTTAGGATAACCCATGTATTTTGCTCCCAAGCCAGAAAAGAACACCTTACCATTGTTATCTGGTTCACCTATTTGTCCATAGACTTCATGAGGTACCCAGTGGGTGATAATTTCTACTGCCTTTGCCTCTTTCGTCATCAGGTTGGCAACCACACCCATTGTGCCAAATCCTATCAATGCTGACGCTAATGTTACTTTTAAAAATTTATGCATGATACTTTAAATTCTCCTCCTTTCACATTATCCGTACGCCACAATCGCCATTCGATTGCGTTACATAATATAAAATAACCTCACCGTTGACTCTCGCAGACCACCCCCTTTCCAATGCCAATTAAAATTTAAATACCACTCAATTTATCAATGTTTCTACTAACCATACGTACATAATTAAACCTAATTTTTTAGAAAAGTTATTATACTTAATCTAATAGTTAAGTCAATATAAAAGTTAATTATTTTTGACTGGTTTTAAACAAAAATACTTAAACGTATAGGAATTTCAATCTTTTATGATTCCCCTCTAAAAAGAGGGGTGTGTAAGTTTGCCGTAAAACACCCACAGCCCCTCTTTCTAGCTTACTGTTGGACAATTTTTTGCTGAACAAAATGACTTTGGAATGTTGCCCATGTCGAAACTGGAACATGTAATTCCTGCCCCTGCATCCAGATTGT
>JANLHY010000585.1 GCA_024653795.1 Candidatus Brocadiaceae bacterium
GTTTACAATGACAATAACATGTTTGTAATTCTTGGAAGCAGACCGAATCATCGAGGGGCCGCCGATATCGATATTTTCAATCGCCTCTTCCATGCACACACCCTTTTTTGCAATCGTCTTTTCAAAGGGATAGAGGTTAACCACCACCATATCAATAGGTTTAATTCCCAGTTCTTTCATCTGTTTTGTGTGGGTTTCACTGTCCCTTAAGGCAAGCAACCCGCCGTGTACCTTTGGATGTAAGGTTTTTACACGGCCATCCATAATTTCAGGGAACCCCGTGTATTCTGAAATTTCAATGACGCGGACACCATTCTCTTTTAACAATCTTGATGTACCGCCTGTAGAAATAATTTCTACACCCAAATGCTGTAACTCCCTGGCAAATTCAACAATTCCGGTCTTATCAGAAACACTTATGAGCGTCCTTTCTACTCTCGCCATCTTTTTCTCCTCGTTATTTTCGTATTGATATAACCTTACCGTAATAGTTCACCGCAAAGGGCGCAGAGAACGCAGAGAAAAATGGATTCCTCCCCCTGTCCCCCCCCCACGGAGGGGAACAAAGGGAGGAATCCGCATAATTTCTCTTTCTATTCTTTAACAACCTCTGCAATCGTTCGACTGAGCTCACGACGAAGTCTTAGCGTTCTCTGCGGTGAGCTGAACTGTTACGCTTTACCACAGTGCGCACAGAATGAAATTTAAATATGCGTTTCTATGCGGAAGATACAGAAAACGAGTGTTTACCCACATTTTCTTCTCTGTATCCTGCGGTTTCCCTTTTTGTTTGTGATTTTAGCAGAAGGCAAAAATCATGTCAAAAGAATAACTCTGTTTATATAGGATTACGTTTGCAATAAGAGATGCTTGGGATAAAATGATTGTATAGGAATTTTCATTTTATTTATGCGGGTTTTGGGGTGGCACGGACTGTACAGACGTATAGCAATGCGTCTCTACGTTTGTCCGTGTTTAACTTAAATCCACATATCCCCGTTTACACGAGGACAAGCTTACCCACCCCTTATATCCCCTGCCCAAGAGGGGACTTTCTAACTTGATGTGCCGAGTTTTTTCATTGACTGTCTTTGTCTTTTTTGTTTGAATTTGTTTTCCACAATATAATTACTCAACTTATCATTAATATGAGGAATATTATGGCTACCAAACTAAAAGTATTTTGTACCCCGTTTTGTCCAAAGTGCAACCAACTGCTGGCCTATTTGAACAAGAAAAAGGCGGATTATATTTCTTATGATATTGACAAAGACGATAACGCAAGAAAAGAGGCGGTAAAAATTGTGGGTACAGATGATATCGAATCACTCGATAAGCTGCCTATTGTGGTAGTCGGTGATAAGGTGTTGTATGGGTTTGACAAGAAAGAGATTGATAAATATATCCGCTGAATTTACACTTGACTTTTGGTGCTAAAAAGTTTAGCCTTTTAAAGAATTTTTGTAAATAAAGTTAAATAAGGCTGCCTGCGGCAGCGACTTTTATTCTCCCCTCTAAAAAGAGGGGCGGGGTGTGTTGCGGCAAACTTACACACCCCTTCCTCCCCCTTTATCCCCCTCTTAGAGGGGGACATAGGGGGAGGCTCTTAGAGGGGAATCACATAAGATTGAAATCCTGTACATTAAACTAAGCTATGGCAGAACAAAGCAGCCTGAAAGAATTTACCAAGGGAATATTCGAATACAACCCCATGTTTGTGTTGGTGCTGGGAATATGCCCAAGCCTTGCAGTTACTACCTCGATGAAAAACGGACTGGCAATGGGCGGGGCTGCTACCTTTGTGCTCGTCTGCTCCAATTTTATTATTTCCATTGTGCGCTCATATATCCCTCGTGAAATTCGTATTCCTTGTTTTATTGTTGTTATCGCCGCCTTTGTAACTATGGTGGAGTTGCTAATGAAGGCATATTTACCACCAGAGTTGAACGCATCGCTGGGCATATTTATCCCGCTCATCGTAGTCAACTGTATCATCATGTATCGCGCAGAATCTTTTGCTTACAAGAATAAACCCTTCGCATCCGTTTTGGACGGAGCGGGCTTGGGATTAGGTTGGACACTTTCACTCTGCCTTATTTCGTCCATACGTGAGATAGTTGGGTCGGGAACACTCTTTGGCTTAAAAGTATCTGAATCGTATCAGCCTGCCTCGGTGATGATTATGGCACCAGGGGCATTTATTGTACTAGGACTCTTGTTGGGTTTCTTCAATTGGCGAAAGCTCAGAAGGAGCGAAAAGTCCATGAAGGCAGTGATGAAAGATGATTAAAGAAATTGCATTAATTATTGTAAGTGTTGTCTTTGTCAATAATTTTGTTCTGGCAAAATTTTTAGGGCTTTGCCCTTTCCTGGGCGTTTCCCAAAAGACGTCGTCCGCCATCGGTATGGGTGCAGCGGTAACGTTTGTCATGACCCTGTCTTCGGCAATTACCTGGATCGTTTATAATTTTGTCTTGCTGCCTGGCGATGCAAATATTATCGCAAAGATTTTCCCGTCCATCCGGGAATTGGGACTTATCGAAGTATTAAAAACGATCAGCTATATCCTTGTCATTGCAGCATTAGTACAATTGGTTGAAATGATGCTCAGGAAAATGGTGCCTGCATTATATGAAAGCCTGGGGATTTATTTGCCTCTGATTACAACGAACTGCGCAGTACTGGGTGTGGCGCTTTTAAATACGACCGATTCACCAAAACATTTGGGGTTTTTACAGGCTACAGTGCAGGGATTTGGAGCAGGCATCGGTTTTATGGTGGCCATGCTGCTGATGTCGGGCATACGGGAACGTCTGGCGCTGGTCAATATTCCGCCATCACTACGCGGAGTCCCTATTGCCTTCATCTGTACGGGGCTTATGGCTCTTGCCTTCCTGGGATTTTCAGGAATGGTTCAATAAAGAAAAAAACTTAAACCACAGAGGTCACTGAGTCATCGGAGAAACTGGCGTATATTGTCGCTTGATTATAAATTATAAATTAGGCTGCCTGCGTCAGCGACTTTTAAGCTCCCCTCTAGAAAGAGGGGCTGGGGGTGTGTTGCGGCAAACTTACACACCCCTTTATCCCCTCTTTTTAGCTTACTGTTGGACAATTTTTTGCTGGACAAAATGGCTTTGGAATGTTGCCCATGTCGAAACTGGAACATGTAATTCCTGCCCCTGCATCCAGATTGT
>JANLHY010000606.1 GCA_024653795.1 Candidatus Brocadiaceae bacterium
GAAACAAGCGAAGAAATCTCACTCAAACAAAGTGAAGTCCTCAAGTGGTTCCTGAATAGACAATCGCCCCAGACCTAACCAGAATGAGCCGAAATAAAATTGTATAAGAATTTTCATTTTATTTATGCTGGTTATACGATGTCTGGTATAGAGAATCCCCCTTAGAAAAACTAGGTGGACTTAAAGAAATCCCCCTTAGAAAAGGGGGCGAGGGGGTTGTAAGCTTGTCCTCATGAAAATGGGGAATAGCCCAGAAAAAACACAACCCCCTGAATCCCCCTTTGTTAAGGGGGACTAAAGCGGAATAACTTAACTACATCGTTTTTTTAATTTTGAAATGGGAGATGATAAGAATTATTTTTCTGCATTAGTGAGTGATAGGAGTCTCAATAATTGTGCACCTAAAAAAAGGAAGTATTTTGAAAGGAGGAAGTAGCCGTGATTTATTTTGGTTTATTAGCATTGGCAGTGTCAATGTTGGCTTTTGGGGCTTTGGGCTGCGGTATTGGGCAGGGCAGGGTAGTCGGCAGCGCAGTTGAAGCTATGGCCAGACAGCCGGCGATGGCAGGAAAGATACAGCTTGCCATGCTTATTGGTCTGGCATTTATCGAATCACTAACGATTTATTCATTGATGATGTCTTTCATTTTGCTTGGCAAACTCCCGCAAACACAAGACGTGCTTGAGTTATTTAAGCAAACTCCGAAACAGGAGCTTCTCTCTTCGGCGGGTGAGTTTGTGCGCACTCTTGCGAAAAAGTAAATGATAATACCTAAATTCTGCAATGGGACACAGATTACGCAGATAAGCGCAGATAAAATTAGGTACAGACGCACTGCTGTGCGTCTCTACAATTGTTTAAGTATGAATGCTAAACTGAAACCGGCCGGCCTGTGCGATGCACGCAGACATGCCGGAGATGAACGAATCCCCGATCTGAGTTGAGGACGAATGTAGCCCCAGAGGGGCGGCCTGTTTGTAGAAATGAAATTTAAACACCAAAAAAAGCTCCGTAGGAGCGACCTGAGGTAAGCTGGTAGGTCAGGCGTCCTCTCCTGACATTATGATGACAAGCGGGAACGCTTGTCCTACCTCTTCTGAAGAACTACGAGGTTGCATATTGGTTTGACAAATAAAATAAACAGGTCGCTCCTACGGAGCTAAATACATTAATCGTATTTAATGCTACAAACAGACCGCTCCAAAGGAGCTAAAGAAAAACAAAAAACCTTGCAGTTTTGTAAGGTTGGGTTGAGGAACGAAACCCAACAT
>JANLHY010000609.1 GCA_024653795.1 Candidatus Brocadiaceae bacterium
CTAGTATTGCGTTTCGTTAATACGTCGACAATTAATTCTCTAAAAGCTCAAACTTGCGCCATCGATGCACTACGGGATGCTCGTTAATCTCCCGGACGCCTAATAATATTCTTTCTTTAAGTTCTTCCCACGATGAAACCCTTATGTGGCGAAGAAAGGTACGCGCCATTTTACCAAATAATGTTTCTGCTAAATTAAGCCATGACCCATGGGTTGGGGTATGTATATATACGAATCGTCCGGGTCGTGTTGCAAGATATTCTCGTGTTTCCTTTGAAATATGAGACGAATGGTTGTCCAAGATTACTCGAATTTGGGCATCAGCAGGATAGTATGCATCAATCTCTTTTAAAAGCCCAATAAATTCCCTGCTTCGATGACGACGTTCAACTCGAGCAAACACATGACCATCATGCAAATCTATACCAGCCAAAATAGAAGCCGTCCCGTGTCGCTTGTATTCATAGTCTCTTGCAATTTGAGAGTACTGATTGGGTTGAGGCGGAAGGTCTGGTGCAACGTTTGCAATAGCTTGAACGCCAGGCTTTTCATCAACACAAACAGTGTATAACTGCTTTATGCTATTCGGTTTTTGAGAATCATTTTGCATATAAACCTCTTTGTAAACCAACAACACCTCTTTCATCTTTGATTCAAACTCAGGGTCTCGTTTCTCAAGATAGTACTTAACCTTGTGCGGTTGCAACGTCTGTTTTTTCAGTATTCTATTTACCGTGGCTTTTCCCGCCAGCTTTAGTGATGGATGTCCAGCTTTTACAGCATATTTACGAGCATAGTCAGCAAGCGCTTTTTGTGTCCATAATTCCGCAGCCATTCCAAAGTCTTTGGGCTTGCTACAAGCTATGCTCACAAGCCATGCTTTCGCTTCCACTGTTATTGTTGGCTCTTTAGGGCGGTGGTATAAATCCTTCAAGGCACTTTCAACTCCCATTTCCAGGGCCTTATCGATGCACTTGTATACTGTGTCTCGTACAACGCCAACTTTTTTAGCTACTTTTGAAATGTTTGGATTCTCGTAATAAGACAATAGGATTCTTGCGCGCTGGATCTCTTGAGCAGGAGATATGCGTGTTCGAGAAATCTTGTTAAGCGTTTGTAACTGATCATCCTTAAGAAATAGAGGGCTTCTCTTTGTTCTCCTTGCCATAAATTCTCCTTTTTGAGGTTTTGGCAAGAATTATAACAAAAATATTTCGTATTGTCGATATATTAATGAAACGTTATACTAGTCGTAAACAGGATTAAATTAAGCTGCCTCCGGCAGCGACTTTTCGCCACTAAGGCACCAAGCCACAAAGAAAAACTTAGTGTCTTAGTGACTTTGTGGCAACTTTGAAA
>JANLHY010000627.1 GCA_024653795.1 Candidatus Brocadiaceae bacterium
GTGGTGACGATAGTTTTATAAATAAGCTTGAGAAATTGTTCGGAAGAAGGTTAAGGGCTTTGCCGTGGGGACGTCCACGCAAAACCGAAAAAACCATAAAATAGTCGCTGTCCCTATTTTCTCCCGAGTTTCTTGAGTTTCCTCAGTTAACACAAGAAACTTAAATCCACATATTTTATAATGACGCAAATTATTCCCTTCTTGGGAGGAGACTCCACGATTCCCCTCCCAAGAGGGGACTTTCTAACTCGAAAGACTCTGATTTGTTGTGCGTAATGTTTCTTTTCTTCAGTCTTACAGAATAAGAGTAAATTTTATCTGAAAATATCAACTTAAATATATTCAAATATCCATTGACAAGGATGTATGGAAGATGCACAATAATGCACATATTACAAATAAAACCCCGTAAAGATTAACATCCAAAATATGAGGGTGTAAAATTATGTCCAAAGTAATAGATGCCATATTCGAAAACGGTGTTTTTAAACCGCTTCAGCATGTTGAGGTAAAAGAACACGAAAAGGTTTCATTAAAGATAATTTCTCTTGATGAATGGCAGAATCGGTTTAACTGCATCGTAGAGAAAATACTTGAAAAAGCCGTACAATATACCCCGGAAGAAATAGAATCTGATATAGCCCATACCATAAAAGAGGTCTGGTCAGAAAAACATGGGCGTAAAGGTTGTTATTGATACCAACATCTGGGTATCTTCTTTACTGTCATTTCCATAGCAAAATTTCTGGCTTTCATAAATAAAACCTGAAATTTCTCATAATTTTTCTGTTTATTCTGTAAAATCTTTGCAATCTCACGTGTTCATCGGTGGTTGAATTACAAGGTCTTGGGGGTCACCCATTAGGTGATTACCTGTGATTATTTATGTCGTTGAAAAATCAGTGTTTATCTGTGTCCGACCGCAATTGTTAGGTAATATTATATTGAATATATCTCCAAATATTCAGTGTGATACTACTGATTTTTGGCTGACATACGCTATATCAAACGAAATATGCAGAAATTTGCAGAATGAAAGATAAAAATAAATGTTAAGTGTATAATATA
>JANLHY010000539.1 GCA_024653795.1 Candidatus Brocadiaceae bacterium
TATCTTACCACTTCACCCTGTGAGAAAGTTTTGAACTTGATCGTATACAACCTTTTTATATTGACTAAAACAAACTGAGGTATTATATTCTAACCGTCCGGGAATTCCTGAGCTATCGCGGTGTAAAAACGACGATCTACACCCATGTTTTGAGCAAGGGAGGTTGCGGTGTCCGAAGCCTGGTTGTTGGGTTGTAGACCGGATATACCGTCTGTATAATCCGGAATGGGCAATTGGTGAAAATGCAGAAATAGCTTGATGCGAAAGTAGTTACAATATGTGACGAGAAGGCACGGCAACTTCTTATACATATCGAAACAGTCTGTGTTTGCCGTTTTATACAGACTGTATAATCATTGTTAGGCATATAAATTATAAGGGTGAAAAATCCTGTGTATTTTGAGATAATAGGAGAAATTAAGGATATTGAAACCATTGCCATAGGGGGAAGAATACGTGATATAATGCGGATTCAAAAACAATTTGGTACTGGTCGCTGGCGCAAGCTTAAAGGTATTGGAAAAGTTCGTCTTGAAAACGGAAGGGTATGTAATGCCGAGTTCCACTGGTACGAAGCACATGGCATTGGCAGAAAGAAAATGAAAATCAAGAGGTTTTTAGGTTAAAACTATGGGAAGAGAAAAGGAAAATCAGACATTTGCGATTTGTATAGGAAATAAAGACTGTGAGGATTTGGAAATACGCAAGATTTATCAGGTCCTTCCGGACGACGATGCCGAAAAGGAAGGATATATTAGAGTTATTGATGAATCCGGTGAAGACTATCTTTACCCACAGTCCTATTTCATTCTTGTCAAACTACCTCGCGAAGCGAAAGAGGCTCTGATAGTAGCAAGATAGATATTTGAATTCGCCTAACAAGGCGCTGCACCTGACCGCTATTCCGCTACGCTCCATAGCGGCAGGTGAGCTTTTACGTTAGGCTAAAATAAAGAAGGAGGAAAACGATGTACACGCTTTTTAAAATAAATGCAGATGAACTAGATAGTAGTTTCCTAAAAGGTTTGAAAGCGATGTTTAAAAATAAAGAGATTGAAATAGTGGTGTGTGAAGCAGGGCAAAGTGAAGAGGATGAAACGGCATATTTACTGAAATCATCAGCTAATAGAGAACGTTTGTTGAAAGCAATAGAGAATGCTGCCCATGAGCGAAATCTTATAACGGTAAAATTAGACGAGTTGCAATGAGAAAAATTATTTTTGAAGGGAGTGCTTTTCAAGATTTTATAGAATGGGCTACCATAGACAAGAAACTCTATCAGCGAATTGTTGATTTGATAATGGACATTTTGCGTCAACCATTTTCAGGTATAGGCAAACCAGAACCGCTCAAGCACGATTTAAAAGGATA
>JANLHY010000633.1 GCA_024653795.1 Candidatus Brocadiaceae bacterium
GATTAGATGAGGCTTACGTAAAGTTTGGAGCATTGAGTTTTTTGTCATTTGAAATTGTTTCATATTTCGATATTCGTATTTCGAATTTGGTTGCGGCCAGAGGCCGCGCCAGGTTAATCCGTGGTTAAAAATATTATGAAAAAGAGAGTCGTTATTACCGGTATAGGTGTTGTCTCCCCTCTTGGCTGCGGCAAAGAGGACTTCTGGAACAATCTTATTGCTGGAAAATCGGGCATTGCACCCATGACTTCTCTTGACCTCTCTCATTATAAATGCAAGCTGGGCGGTGAGGTCAGAGACCTTAAACCCGAAGTGTACCTCGGCAGCAAGGGTCTAAAATATTTAAACAAAGGCACACGGTTCCTGGGGTCTGCCTCCAAAATGGCGATGGACGATGCAAAGCTACCGCAGGATGGTTCATTATCAAACCAAATGGGCATTGTCATCGGCTCGTCTCTGGGCAATTTTTCAGAGACAACGGATTATTTTTATGAAATTATCAGGAATGGCCCATCTGAACTCTCACCCATGCTCAGTTACGACGTCGCATTGAATTCCTCCATTAACTATGTATCCGTCACCTTCAAGATAAAGGGACTTGCGCGTACCACATCGGCAGGTTTCACGTCAAGCGCAGATGCCATTGGTGACGCATATAAAATGATTCAAAGAGATATGGCAAAAATAATCGTGGCAGGGGGGGTAGAGCAGATTTCCATTGATTTATTTCTGATATTTTATCTGCGAGGTCTTCTATCCGGCCTTGACGGCACAAAAGAGGCAAACCTGCCATTTGATAAGGCTAGAAACGGATTTGTCATGTCGGAAGGCAGTTACGTGGTTATCCTCGAAGAACTCCAACACGCCCTGGATAGAGGAGCACATATTTATGCTGAAATAACAGGCTTTGGAAGCACGTTTGTGGGAGGCAAAAAACACCCGGAAGACGTAAGAGTGCGACGTGTCGAAAAGGCCATGCATGACGCCCTTGAAGAGTCCGAGGTAAAAAAAGAGCATGTTGATTTGATCAGTGCAAATGCAAACGGATGCAAGATGCAGGATAAAGTCGAGGCGAAGGCAATCCAGTCTTATTTTGGCACTGGGAGCAGTCAAATACCAATAACTGCAATCAAATCGAATGTGGGGGAGTCTTACGGCACTTCAGGCGCAGCACAGCTCATTTCCACGGCCATGTCCTACAGTACAGGTCTTATACCCCACATCATCAATCACAGCAACAAAGATCCAGAAATTAATCTAAATCTAATCATAGACAAGCCCCTCAAAAAAGAAATCCAAAATGCAATAATAAATAACATGGATTATGATGGAAATAATTCATGTTTGGTAATAAGTAGGTTTGGCAAATAGTATAACGCTTATTGATTGTGTTTTATCTGAAATATCAAAATAACTTATTGATAATTATAGAATAAAGATAAAAGTAAATGTTTTCAAAATAAATGAAAATAAATTTAAAGAAAAGACGGCATGGCCGTCTATAACCAACTTAGCTGCTACTTGCAGATATGATGCTTTAAGAGAGGTCACTAAATAATGCCCAGTTTTGACGATTATAATCCAACGATCAGATGGGTTCATGTATCAGATTTGCATATGACGACTGAGGACGTAAACCTATTTAATATAAATAATGTTCTTCCTAAGTTAATGCAAGATATTATTGAGTTCGATCCCCATTTCATAGTTTTTTCGGGCGATGTAAGTTACAGTGGACAGAGAGATGAATATAAAGCAGTTGAAAATGATTTTATTAAACCCTTGCTCAATTGCAGAAAAAACCTGACAGCTTCGCGTCTATTTTTTTCACCTGGCAATCATGATGTGGACTGGAAAATATTAGACGACATAATCCCTAAAATATCCGTAAATTTTCAATCGCAAGATCAACTGACTGAATTATTTTGCGATCCTCATCGTTTCAACATGCTATTATCTGCACATTCCTCATATCTTCAATTCTCAAATAAATACGGCAATAATGCAGGTGACAAGTTCCTACCAATTTGTCAAGTTAACAATCTAAAATTAAAGGGAAAGAAAATATCGATTCTTTCATTGTCAAGTTCCATTTTGAGTGGCCTGGTAGCCGACAGATGTAAAGATTCAGATTATGGGAAATTAGCGATTGGAGAATATCAAGTTAATTCTCTGTTGAAAAAAATAAATAAATTTAAGCCCGATATAACAATCGCTGTAACACATCATCCTTTAAACTATTTATGCGGGTGGGATAAAAAGGTTATCGAGAACTATTTTTTTAATTTTTTCACGTTCCATTTTTTTGGCCATTTGCATGAACCAGATTTTAAATGTGAACGCAACAAGATAGGGAATTTGACATCTGTTCAAACAGGCTCGATCTTCTCAGCTTATCATCACGATAACATTTATACGCAAATTACTTGGGCGCTGAACAGCAACAGTATTAATGTGGTTGCAAAAAAATATAATAAGGCAAAAATGATTTGGGAAATCATTGATGATTCCTTCAATATTTCCCTGAATGCTGAGCCTGAGGTTACTACAACAGTTGAAAAACTTCCTTTAAATATATCTGAATACAAAATAACATCGTCTGATGATTTCAACATAGACCTACGTAAAATAGGTTTATCTATGAATGAAGTGCTTAATAAGCTACAAAAGACTTTTCATGCCCATCTTAATTTCTTTAAAAGAGACTACGAAAAACTACCAATTACTCTGGACAGTGAATTTTTCATTCTAATCAGTAAGATAGGAATGGAGCTTGAATTACATCGAATTGTATCCTGCAAAAAGGAGGATCTCAGCAAAGTGCTCGGATGGAATGATATTATTTTAAACTATCGAAAATGCACATATTTTGCTTATAGAGAACCTAATTATCATTTGCTGAATTTCACAAAGGAATTTCGTACCGCGTTAGATAGTCATAGAGAATTAAGAAAAACTATAAAGCAGTATTTCGAGAAATATGAACTAAGATCATTTAATTTTCAAAATGAAAATAACTTGGATGAAAAAATGCATTTATCTGAATTTCATTTGAGATCTTCCTTAAAAGCTTCAGAAGAGGCCGAATTTTATATGAAACATCGACGCAACTATCCGCCAGAGGATGCGATTAATCAAGCCATATTGCATCTCGAAACGTCTCTGATGCATCTTCACAAGATTTTACTATCTTATTTTCCAGGCGATGCCATCTAGCTTGAAAGTAAAAAGAGGCATCAGGGTCGGGTCTTTATTCTTGTATTTTTGAAATGAAATCGAGGGATTGTTAGTTTATATTTATGGCCAGACTTTTAAGGATAGAATCTGACGCAGCCATTTACCACGTTCCATCACGAGGCAAAAGGATAATCAGCAGTTGTACAAATTGATAAAACATGACCAAAAAAGAATTTCTAACTTTTATAAGCAACGGTAAGGAAGATGTCCTGCAGCAATTGCTTGATTTACTGGAAGCAATGAAAATCGACGTTAAATAAAAGGAGTGAAATATGGCGGAATCTGCTGACAAAACCAAATTCTTTGCAATCAAGGTTTCTGACGACCATATGAAGGTCTATTTAACGGTGAAACCATTTGCGCAAAAGGACATCGATATCAACTTAAATGACGTTTTGCAAACCCTGCAGTCAAGAAGTATTTCCTTTGGAATAAAGGAGGATGTTATAAAAACCACTTTGGATGAGGTCAAGCAAGAAAACATTTCTGTGGAAAACGTGCTTATAGCCGAAGGGGATCACGCAATTAATGGCGAAGACGGCAGGCTTGAATTTTTGTTTAATGTAGACAAAAAAATTAAACCTCAAGAGGGTGCTCATGGTAAGGTAGATTTCCACGAATTGAGTATGGTTGAAAATGTTGAAAAGGAACAACCCCTGGTTAAATTAATAGATTCTACTCCAGGAACTCCTGGAAAAAACGTTTATGGCAAAATGGTTAACCCTGTCCATGGAAAGCCATGTGTGCTCCCAATCGGGGAGAATACAAAAGTATCGAATAAAGATACAAAATTATTGGTATCGTGTATTGATGGAATTGTAAAATACGTTGGTGGCGTTGTCTCTGTAAAGTCTTGTTATGCGGTCGAAAAAGACGTTGATTTTAGTACAGGGAATATCACAAGCAAAGGAACTGTTGTTGTTAAAGGAAATGTAAGGAGCGGGTTTATTTTAGATGCTGGAGGAGACGTAGAGGTTTGGGGCACGGTAGAAGATTCTATGATAAAATCAAAGGGCAACGTCTTGGTAAAGGGCGGTTTTATTGGTTCTGGTAAAGGAAAAATTGAAGCTGATGGAGATGTAACAATTTACTTCGCCAGGAATCAAACAATTGTGGCAACTAATGTAATAATATTACGAGAGGCAGTGGATTGTACAATCTATGCTAAAAATACCGTGAAGGCACATGGAGATAAGATATCTATCGGGGGTGGAATAACAACTGCGGGAGCAATGATTGAGGTCGAATCTTTGGGAAGTAAAAATGAGGTTCATACAGACGTAGAAGCAGGAATTGACTATACTGCACATCAAAGTCAAATGAGTACAAGAAAAGAAATAAGTGGTTTAAAAGCTGTTCTGAAAACTGTTGATAAAGAACTCAATACATTGCATGCAATTAAAAAGGCAAAGGGTGAACTTCCTGCACAGTACACAAATACATTTGATCACCTCCTTTCCCGAAGGGAGGAGTTAGTGAAAAAATTAAAAGATTTTGCGAGCGTAGAAATTTTACCTGTTAATGAAGGTGCAAAAGTAGTAGTCAATAAGGTCGTTCATCCAGGAGTAGAGATTACAATCGGTGAACCAACCATGACTATTCTTGAGGAATGTAAAAAGGCAACGTTCTATTTGTCAGGAGATGAGATAAAAATTAAAACATAATCAGCTTCTTAATCTATTTGCTCTTATTGAAACTATGAAATGGGTTTGTTTTCAGGATAAACTTGACAAATATTGATTTGAGCCTTATAATCCCAACATGCCTGAGATTGAAGAATTAGAACATATCATTTGCGTTAAGGAAGTAAATAATCAAAGAATAGAAATTTGGAACTCATGAACTCAAGAATTTACGAATTACGCATTACGATTTGAGATTTTAAAAAATCGTAAATCGTAAGCCCCACATCAACCTTGCATAATCAACTTTCATATCAAAAATTACCTGACAAACTATGAGCAAATTGTTTGATAAAATAAATATTGGTCAAATGACGTTGAAAAACAGGATAATCATGTCCGCCATGGACCTGGGGTTTACTTCTGACGGTACCATTAACGACCGGATTATCAATTTTTATATTGAGCGGGCAAAGGGGGGGGTCGGTCTCATTGTTGTTGGTGGTTGTTATCCTGAAATAAACGGCAAGGTCTGGAAGAGCATTATAGGGCTGGACAAGGACGAGCTTATTCCAGGATTGAAGAGACTAACCGATGCCATCCATCTGCATAACGTTCGTGTGGCTGCTCAACTCCTTCACGCTGGCAGAAGCGCCTCGTCTTTTTTCACAAAAATGCAACCAGTTGCGCCATCTGCAGTGGCATATAGAAGTATCAAAGAAGAACCCCATGCCCTGACAATTCCGGAGATCAAAACGGTTATCGATAATTATGTCAGCGCCACACTCAGGGCAAAAAAGGCAGGTTTCGATGCCGTGGAGCTTCACGGTGGAATGGGATATCTCATTAATCAATTCCTCTCAAAGGCCACCAACAAACGCAACGATGAATATGGTGGAAGCCTTGAAAATAGAGTCCGTTTTGCGCGGGAAATGATTCTTGCGATAAAGGAAACTGTTGGGAAGGATTATCCTATCATCTTTAGAATGTCAGGGGATGATTTTGTAGAGGAAGGACTCAAAATAAATGAAAGCGCTGAAATTGCTAAAATATTGGAACAGGCGGGCGCTGACGCCTTTAACGTCTCTCCCGGCTGGCATGAAAGCAAGACCCCCATTATGTTGATGTCTATTCCAAGGATGGCTTATGCATATCTTTCTGCGAAGGTTAAATCTCAGGCAACAGTTCCCGTAATTGCTTCGGTGCGGATAAACGATCTCAAATTGGCAGAAGAAATATTAGATAATGAACAGACAGACATGGTATCAATTGGAAGACCGTTGATCGTAGATCCTGAGTTGCCAAATAAATATAACAAAGGGCAACTCGATGATATCCGAATGTGTATTGCCTGCAATCAGGGGTGTTTTGATTCCCTACTCAATTTTAAACCAGTCTCCTGTACTTATAATGCGATGGTGGGACATGAAGGTGAATATAAGATAACCAAAGCGGGTAAATCAAAAAAGATTGTGGTTGTGGGCGGCGGACCAGGCGGTATGGAGGCTGCTCGTGTCCTGGCATTGAGGGGGCACAATGTGACGCTGTACGAAAAGAGTAATCAACTGGGTGGTCAATTACGATATGCCTTTATTCCACCGGGACGAGAAGAAATACAAAATATCATATCGTATCTGGAAAGACAAATTTCAAAGCTCAAAGTAAATATAAAAATGGGAAAAGAGGCAGATTTACAGACATTAGAGGAAGAACACCCTGATACAGTAATCGTAGCTACAGGTGGACGTCCAATAATGCTCAATCTCCCCGGAATAAAAGGAGAAAATGTTTATATTGCCAGTAGTGTGTTGGAAGGGAAAGTAACGACAGGGAAGGACGTTGTCATCATTGGCGGTGGAACGGTTGGGTGTGAGGTGGCATTGTATGTGGCCAAACAGGGGGCAATGAGGCCGGAGGTTGCCTGCTTTCTCCTTAAACATAAAGTGCTTGACGCCAAAGATATTGTTGAATATATCTCGAAGGGAAACAGGAATATCACCCTGCTGGAAATGAAAAGAAAGGTTGGGGGAGGATTTGGCTTTTCCACACGATGGGTTATCCTCAATGAACTAAAAGATGCAGGGATAAAAGAAATAACGGAAGTAAAGGTAAAAAAAATATTCAATAACCACAGCGAAAACGGGCAAATAAATAGGGGGGTGGTGTATGAAAAAGACGGTCAGGAGCAATTTATCAAGGCAGATACCGTTATCATCGCCGTGGGATACAGCCCCGAAAACGAACTCCAGAAGCAGGTGGAAGGAAAATTTCCAGAGACGTACTTTATCGGTGATTGCGTCGGGGTGCGTACCGCCCTTGAAGCCATTCACGAAGGATTTCAAGTGGCATTGAAGATATAGATTTGGTTTTGAACGATGAAAGACATCCGCATGAATCGTGGTGATAACTCAGGTTATAACCACATCGAATTTGAAGAAATTTCTGGAGATAATGGCAAGGCAGTCGGCGTTATCTACATGAAAAAACCGCCTCGAAACTCCATTGGTTCATGGCTTCTTGACGCCATCTACGATAAAATGGATCAGTACGAGGGCAATGATAAAATTGGCGCTATTATTATCGCCAGCAAGCTTAGGGGCGTATTCAGCGACGGCGCCGACCGCGATGAACTCTTCGGCTCGTGGATATCAGGTCTGGTGGCCGAAAAAAATTATGAACGATTCCACCGTGCCCATGAGATGTTCGTAGAAATCGAAAATTGTAAAATACCAGTAATTGCTGCCATTAATGGAGTCGCTATTGGCGCAGGTCTGGAGCTTGCCATGCTGTGTGACCTGCGTATTGCATCCGAACTTTCCTTCTTTAGCCTTCCGGAGGCAAAATCAGAACTCAGCATTATTCCCGGTCTAGGTGGCACTCAGAGGCTGCCTCGTTATATCGGCGCTGCCCGCGCCAAGGAAATGCTCTTCCTGGGCAAGATGATCCGCGCCGAGACGGCATTGGAGTGGGGCCTTATCAACCAAATTTCACCACATAAAGAAGTATTAAATCAGGCCATTGACACGGCAAAGACTTTATTGGAACGGGATGCAGGGGCGCTCAAGGAAATGAAGAAGTGTATCAATTATGCCGTAGAAAACGACATTTTGAAGGGTATCGAATACGAAGTTGGCCTTTTTGCTGAGATGATGCGATTAAAACTGGTAAGGAAGGCATCAGACCAACAAAACATTTTCTAATGCGTGGAATATCAGTTCTTAAGTTTCATGCATATCTGACTTACACCCAACTCAGTCATAATATAGTCTAAATTCGCCCTGATAAAAATAATACTCCCAATCATTTCGAGCAACTCCTCAAGAGGTTCAAATACCCTGTAATTGAAATCTGGACTCTTATAAATATATTTGTAAAAACCCTCTACTAATTCAATACCCATAGCGCCCATGACAAAAATAAACCCTGATATTATAAATAGATTTCTTGTACGGGCTGGCAGTTGTAATAGGAACTTAATATATACGATCATAAATATTATCAATCCGATACCAAACGGAATCTTCCACGGAAACCAGAGCATTCCATCTTTATCAAATACCCTCTCCAGTGCATTCCCTATGGTCTCATGTATAGATGAGAATTCATCCATGGCTAAAAATAGAAAAATGACAGAGAGCCAGAACCAATAATTCTTGTCCTGCTCATTCCTCTCTCTTCTTACAGACCATATAAATGCGAGCAGTAACGAGCTATAGAAAAGCAATAATGTCGAAAACATTGTCGGTATATTCCCCTCTTTGCCGAGGTCAAACAATGCAATATCATTCCCAAACGTATGTTCGAACAGGACACTCACATAGTGAGCACTTATGAGGATAAAAGTTATCACTAAAAACACCGTGGTCTGTTTTCTGTTATTAAGATTAAACTCCATATGTCCCCCTATTGACGCTGCATAGCGCGGCGTAGCCGCAACTAAAAAGAGTTATTCGGCGCTGAATAATAATACTTTTACAAGGTAATATTATATTAAGCTCATCCAAATTATACCCCTTTTTATCGCATCTGCAACCTTATTATCCGTATCTCAGTAGGGTCCGGTTAATTTAAAATTCTCAAACTTTTGAATATTAAAAATTTAAATTATTTTGAATAGCAATATGATATTATGTAAAATAATTACAAAGGGTATAAAAAAGAAGGTTAATGGCGAGATTATTATCAACAGGGAATTAGGCATCGGAAATGTGACTGTCGGCTACGGAGGCGACTGAAGTGGATAGCAGTAAGCCGATAGTTTATCGGCATGAGACACAGCTATGTCAGATTTGAACGTACGATTTTTAAACAAGGGCGAATATGAACGGTGGGACAGTATTGTCGCGGCGCTCCCTTCCGCGTCCATCTTTGACGAGTCGAAATGGCTTGCTGCCGTTGCCGACGTGATGGGATGTGATATAAGAATAGCTGGCGTATTCGAAAAGGACCGCTTGATAGGCGGGGTGCCTTTGAACATATCTAATAAATTCGGTATGCCGACTGCCACAGGAAGCCCTTTAACTCCTACAAACTCCTGTATAGCAGAGCCTTCAGGTACCATATATGCATCAAGGGCGACCAATTATCTGCTGAAGATAACTGATGCTGTAGGTCGGTTCCTGCAGTCAAATTATGATTATGCTGTAGTTACAAACCACCCTTTTATAAGCGACATAAGGTCTTTTAACTGGCTTGGCTGGAGTACACAGGTGCTCTATACCTATCATATTGACCTTGCGAAGGCAGATTTTTCGGCGCTTACCCCAAAAATAAGAAAAATTATAAGAAAAGCAGAAAAATCAGGGGTTATTATCGAGAGGTCCGATGACTTTTCTGTAGCCCATGACTTGCTTGCAATGACCTTCCGGAGAAAAGGCGTAAGTCTGCCCTTAAGCAGTTGGCCGTTGTCGCAGATTTGTTTGCGGTGCGCTGATAATGCAGTCCTGTTTGTGGCAAAGACCCATGACGGCAAAGCAATCGCCTTTAATATATGGATTGTGGACTTTAAACGCAGGGTGGCATATGCCCTGTTTTCGGGTTTTGATTATGCATATCAGGACACAGAAGCCACTTCTCTTAGGAAGTGGAGGTGCATCGAATACTTTAAATCAAATGGGTTTGCAATATTGGACCTTGTTGGCGCAGAAAACAAATCGATAGCCGACTTTAAGGCAGGCTTTGAAGGGGATCTTGTGCCATACTATCAGGTTTCAAAGGCAAGCATGAGATACAGGATATTAAACCAGCTTTCACGCCTCAAGCCTTTCCGTCTGTTCTTAAGATAGGATGCCTTCGGCAGCAACTTTTAAGCTACCCCCTCTATAGTAAAGGCAATAAGTAAGTAGACATAAAAATATAAGACTTGTCATTCCCGCATGCTTTTAGCGGGAATCCAGACTTGTCCTCGACTTCGATCGGGGACTTGTCCTCAACTTGACTGGAGAATGGCTTATGTTTAATAAATATTTTGTATATATTTTGACAAGTAAGCGGAATAGGACGTTGTATATTGGAGTGACCAATAACTTGGAAAGGCGCGTGTATGAACATAAAAACAACATTGTTAAGGGTTTTACTTCAAAATATAGTATCCATCAACTTGTGTATTATGAAGAGACAAATGACATCTATGCGGCTCTTCAAAGAGAAAAGCAATTAAAAACTTGTCCTCATGAAAATGGGGAAATGG
>JANLHY010000639.1 GCA_024653795.1 Candidatus Brocadiaceae bacterium
TCCTTTTCGCCCTTCATTCGAGATGCTTCCACAAAGATAATGTCTCCGCCTGTTTCTGTCCAGGCAAGGCCGGTAACCACACCGATATGGTCTTCTTCATCGGTAACCTGATAAAAGAACTTTCTCGGGCCGAGGAATTTCTCCACAATCTCCGGTCTTACTTCACTGGTTATCTGTTCTCCGGCAACGATTTCTTTTGCAATTTTTCTGCAGATTGATGCAATCTCTCGCTCAAGGTTTCTCAGTCCCGCCTCTCTGGTATACTCCAGGATGACCTTGTAAATGGATTGGTCCTGGAATATAACGGGATGTTCTTCCAGGCCATTTTCTCTGATTTGCTTTGGGATCAGAAATTGCTGGGCTATTTTCAATTTCTCATCTTCACTGTACCCGGGAAGATATATGACTTCCATCCGGTCTTTCAGAGAAATATGAACTGTATCGAGAATATTGGCCGTTGTGATAAATAACACATTAGAAAGATCGAATGAGACGTCGAGATAGTGGTCTACGAAACTAAAGTTTTGTTCAGGGTCTAGAACTTCCAACAGGGCTGAAGCAGGATCTCCCCTGAAATCTGTTCCAATTTTATCAATCTCATCAAGCATAAATACTGGGTTGCTGTACCCTGCGCGACAGATTTCCTGCATTACGCGTCCCGGCAATGCGCCAACATAGGTGCGTCTATGTCCCCTGATTTCAGCCTCGTCGCGGATACCTCCCAAAGAGATGCGAATAAATTTTCTGCCTAAAGCGCGCGCAATTGATTTGCCTAACGATGTTTTTCCTGTTCCTGGCGGGCCACAAAAACAGAGGATGGGTCCTTTGAGTTTTTCCTTTAATTTATGCACAGACAGGAATTCCAGGATACGCTCTTTGACCTTCTCAAGGCCGTAGTGGTCTTCATTCAGTATTTTTTCCGCTTGATGAATGTCAAGACTGTCGACAGTCTTTTTGTTCCATGGGATAGTAATGAGATAATCCAGATATGTTCTGGAAACCGGATACTCGGCCGATGCAGGATTAATATCCCGTAGCCTTTCTAATTCTTTGATAGCCACTTCTTCTACCTCCTTTGGCATTTTTGCCTCTTTGATTCTTTCTTCCAGCTTATTGATTTCTTCCATGTGAGGATCATCTTTCCCAAGCTCCTTCTGGATTGCCTTTAATTGCTCTCTCAGGAAGTACTCACGTTGTGCCTTGGTCATTTCTTTAGTGACTTCTTCGTCTATCTTTCCCCGGACCTCTCGTATCTGCACTTCTTTGTTCAGGTAATGGAATACGATCCTCAATCGTTTCTGCGGGTCAATCATTTCTAACAGTTTTTGTTTTTCGTCTATAGATAGTTCCAGATAAATGGTTACCAAATCGGCCAGCATCGAGGGATTATTGACGTTGTCAATCATAGGAATTATATCTTTTGGTAACGTCTTCCCAAGCATAGCGCTCAGTTTAAAAAGTGTTTTTACACTTTGTACAAGCACATCTATCATTTCAGATTTTTCTGTAAATTCCCGAAGTTCTTCTATCCGTGCCTTATAATGTGGCTCGGTTTGCAGATATTCTACGACTTTGATCCGTACTACACCTTCTAAAAGAAATTTTATATTGTCGGATGTAGATTCGAATACATGGACGATCTTTGCTGCCGTTCCTACGTCGTAAAAGTCTGTGTGTTTCGGGGACTCAACGTCGTATTTTAGCGCCACAATACCAATGAATTCATTCCTGGAAATCGCTTCGTTTAGCGCCTTTACCGTTTCTTCTCCTGTTAGGGATAACGGACGGATCAGATGCGGAAAAACAACATCATCCTTCAGTGGAATGATACTAATAATTTCCGGCAGGATTCCATCGTCCCGTCTGTGAAAAGAAAAATTTGCTTTCTGCGTCATTTCCAATTTATGGTTCTTTTTTCCCGTTAGTTTTGTGAAGTTCCTCTAAAAGTATTTTTAATTCTTCTCCCTCGATAACTTCTTTTTCCATCAATGTCTTTGCCATACCCTGTAATATTTCCTTTTTTTCAGTTAATAAC
>JANLHY010000066.1 GCA_024653795.1 Candidatus Brocadiaceae bacterium
TAAAGATTTAACGAGAATTTAACATGAAACTTTATTTTGATTAATTTGATAACTCATGGAAACGAATGAAAAGAATCTTGTAGAACTATCTGTTATGGGTGAAGTTACCAGCCCGCTGAGCGGCTCTCAGCCATACTGCATAACGCCCGAAGGGAAGCCTACTATCCTGCCGAGCGTGGGTGGTATTACGTATAATGTCAAAGTAGGTGACAATGCGATTCATTGGGAAGCAGATCATGTAGAACCGTGTGTGTCCGTTAAAAATAAGGATAAAGAGGAAAATGGCGCATTAAATTTACTGTCATGCATTGGGAATATTGCCAGGGTTATAACCGGTAATGCAAAAGGCCACACAGGCATTGTTACAGGAAAACACGGTGGCATTGAAAATGTGCTGGTTGATTTTGAAGACAGAACCCTTGAAAAGCTTGCCATTGGGGATAAAATACTTATTCGTGGCATTGGTGTGGGTCTATCTTTTACAAAGTATCCCCATATTAAGCTTATTAACATGTCTCCAACTCTTCTCAAGAAATTACCCATTAGACAGGACAAGACAAAGGACGTATTGCATGTTTCCGTAACGCATATTATTCCTGCTGCCATTATGGGCTCAGGATTGGGGTCTCAACATTGTTATCGTGGAGATTATGACATACAATTGTTTGATAAGGAACATGTAAAAAAGTGCAATCTCCAAACATTACGATTTGGCGATATCGTGGCGATCATGGATGCAGACCACACCTTTGGAAGGATATACAGAACGGGTGCTGTGAGCATCGGGGTAATAGTGCATAGCAATTGTGTAACGGCAGGGCATGGTCCTGGGGTAACAACATTACTTACCTCTGCTGAAGGTAAAATTGTACCGTGTATAGATAGTACTGCGAATATCGGCGTATATTTGAAAATTGGAAGATTCAGGAAAAAATCGTCGAAGAAGGGATAAAGAATCTTTCGCTGAAATAAAATGTACTTGACATTTCATCCCCAATTAATATAATCTTTGGTTTTCTAATTCTTTTGTAGGTATTGATTTATTTTATAGGAGAGGAGATTATTTGTCTATTGTGAGTATTCAAGAATTGGTCGATGCGGGATTCCATTTTGGCCATCGGACGAGTAAATGGAATCCAAAGATGAAGCCTTTCATCTTTGGCAAGCGGAATTTAATCCATATTATTGATCTACGGGAAACAACGAAAGGGCTTGTTACCGCATGTAAGTTTTTGACAAGTCTTGTCCAGACAAAAAAAAATGTGCTATTTGTAGGTACCAAATGGCAGGCGCAGGATATTGTCGTGCGGGAAGCTAAACGATGTGGAATGCACTATGTAAGCGAGCGCTGGTTAGGCGGTACACTAACAAATTTTGATACCATCCGGAAACGGTTAGAACGTCTGGAAGAATTAGAAAACCTGGAAAAAACCGGGGGCATTAACCAGTTTAGCAAAAAGGCGATTTCCACTCTTAATCGGGAACGTAAAAAGATACTTACCAACCTGGGAGGCATTCGTAATATGAGTTCTCTCCCAGGAGCCCTCGTAGTCGTCGATCCAAAAAATGAACATAATGCCATCAGCGAGGCAAAAAAGCTGGGAATTGCAACGGTGTGTCTTGCTGATACGGATTGTGACCCTGATATGATAGACATTTGTGTACCAGGTAATGATGACGCCATTCGGGCAATCAATCTCTTTTTAACTAAGACGGCAGATGCAATTTTGGCTGGCAAAGAGCTCCTGATGACTGTCACGAGAGTTTGACAAGGATATTGAAGGTTTAGGTTTAAGAAAAAGCCCTTCCATGTGTTAAAAAATAACATTATACGTATCCATACAAACTACAAGTCAGACTACTACCTTCAAAGAACATTTCATATGGATTTCCATTCGTTGGCTATTTATGCGATTAAAATTATTTAGCATATAAAACGACGGTAGGTTTATACTACAGTGTACGGAGGTTGTTCATGGCGGATATATCGAGTATTACGAAATTGAGAGAACAAACAGGGGCTGGTATATTAGAGTGCAAGAGCGCTCTGGACGATGTTAAAGGCGACCTTGAGAAAGCCCTGGAGATTATTAAAAAGAAGGGAATTGCAAAGGCTGCGAAGAAAGAGCAAAGGGTAACCGCTGAGGGCAGGATTGGCACCTACATTCACACCAATGGGAAATTGGGAGTGATGGCCGAACTCAATTGTGAGACGGATTTTGTGGCAAAGAATGAGGTCTTCCAGCAGTTCTTAAAAGATGTTTGCATGCAGGTGGCTGCTACAAAACCGATTGCTATAAAAAGGGAGGATATCCCCAGTCAGATTGTAGAAGAGCAAAAAAAGATATTTATGGAGGAGGTCAAGGGGAAACCTGCGAATATTATTGAAAAGATCATTGCCGGAAAGATGGATAGTTTTTATAAAGAGAAATGCCTGCTGGAGCAGCCTTTCATAAAAGATAGTACTCAAACAATCAATGATTTATTAATTGCAAATATTGCCAAAATAGGGGAAAATATTAAAATT
>JANLHY010000674.1 GCA_024653795.1 Candidatus Brocadiaceae bacterium
TTTTGGAAGTCATGGCTAAAGCCGCATTGATATTGCGGATATAATCTCCGCCATAAATGGCGGAGTTATAACTCTGTCGTAGCGCCGACCCTTGTGGTCTGCCTGCCTGTGCGTGTCCGCACGCAGACAGGCAAATAGCGGGGGATGAACCGCCGTGCTACAGAATAACCCCAGCCTTCAGGCTGGGGACTGAGAGACAAACCGAACCGGGCTTTAGCCCTGGTACACCATAACATATAAGATTGGGTTGAGATTCTGCGAAACCCAACAATCTGGATGCAGGGGCGGGAATTACATGTTCCGGTTTCGACATGGGCAACATTCCAAATTTTAGTCCTGACTCAGCTATACCCCTGTGTTCAGACTGAAATGTGGAACATGGTAAGCTCACGGAAGGGGATAAAGGGGGAGGGAAAAAATCCGCATAGTTTTTCTGTCTATCCTCTACAGCCTCTGCGATCGTTCGACTGAGCTCACGACGAAGTCTCGGCGTTCTCTGCGGTGAGCTGAACTGTTACGCCAATTTTACCAGTAAAAAGAGATTTGTCAAATTTTATGGAATGAGGTATCGTTCATGAGATTGCTTTTTGCCTCATCAACAATCTTTGTCGTTATTTCTTTATAACCATTTTCCTGAGCATACTCCTCAATTTTTATTCTGATCATGTTTCTAATGAAAGAAGGAATGCGTTCTGTTTGTGTTTGGGCTTCTTGCGTCCAAATAACAGGATCATGTGCTTTTATGGTAGGTTTTTCGTGAATTTCATGAGCGCTCGCTGTAAACTCTTCGAATCTGTTTTCATCATGCAATTGACTGTTGCTAACAAACGCAGAATCTTTTCTATTTATTGATACTCTTTGAAATTCCGAGCCAACAGTAGCGACTCTACGCTCTGCCTCTAAATTTCCCCCGGTAAGCAATATATTACAAGGTGACAACCTCAGTAAATTTTCTGTCGTACTGCCAATATCCAGCCCATTCGTGTTATGAACTCCCGTACGACCCACAATTAACAAAGAAGGTTGTTCTTTGAAAATAAACTTGAGTATTTGATCATAAGGCTTGCCGTCCATCAAGATGGAGTTAATCTCAACACCAGCATCTTTTGCCATGTGATTAGCCCTATCCAGGTGTCCCTGATATATCTTTGCCAATCCTTTATCGATAATCTCTTCGTGGAGTGTTTCCTGTTCCTTAAATCTGAAAATTTGCCCTGCTTCCTTTGAAAGCACCTTTGCGATACTCCCAAATGCAACTCTATGATAATGAGGATCATATACAGAAACAGCATCAATTTTCAGATTGAGCAACTGGGCAAACGATATTGCAGACTTCACACCGGCGACAGATTGCGCGCTTCCATCAACTGCAACTATTGCCTTTCCCTTAAAACAGTTATTTTTTACCACAAGGATGTCTGTCTTAATTCGCCTGACAACACGCTCACAAACGCTGCCAAGCGTTCTACTATCCACGGCTGCCAATCCTTGAGCGCCCAGAATCACCAGGTCGTAATGATTTCCCTGCGCTTCCTTAATAATTTCAAAATAATTCTTGCCTTCCAACAAAAGACTTTTGTGCGGAACAGCAGCCTCACGGCATTTTTTTTCAAACACATCCAGATATGACTCAGAAATCAACTTGAGTCCCTGGTTAATCAAGGAAGTGTGAAGGTCTCGCTGCTGCTGGAGAACGGCTTCGTCCTGGTATTGTGGCGGTAAACCTTTTTCCATATCACGAAACCGTCTTTGATGCAACGATGCGTCATAGACATGGCATCCCACTAACAGGGAATTGAATTTTTTGGAGAGCGCGATTCCTAAATCAATGCCATGATCAGAATGGCGTGAATTGTCAATTGCAACGAGTATCTTTTTATACATAAAGATGTTTTGAAATGGTTGTTCTCTATCGCGGTAATGATTCTTTCCTGAGCTTCTTCCATTCACCAATAGCGCCGATTGCCAAAGCCAGGGTAATCACAACGAGAAATAACCAACGTACTGATGATTTAAATGCGCTGGACTTCTTAACTTCAGCAACTATTTCTTTTGCCGCAACTACAGGCTTTTCAGCTTTCTGAGTTGAAAGGCTGCGAATATATACGACCAGTTCCTTGATCCTTTTTTCCGAAAGTGTTTTTCCCCACGGGGGGCAAAGATTAGATTTATCAACCGCTTTCGACCCATCCGTAATGGACTTTATCAATTGTTCATCTGTCCTCTTTTTCATGTATTCTACATCCAGGAAGTTCCGGGGCTTTGGCTTTAAATCAATCGTAAAGAACGTCCCGTCGCCTTTACCTTTCGCCCCATGACACGGTGAACAATAATATTCAAACGTCTTTTTGGCAGACAGTAAAAAAACCTGCTCACGCGGAGAAACATCGAAGTCTTGAGCGGTTGCTATACCACACAAGGCGCTCAACAAAACAAATGAGTTTAAGATTATAATTTTTTTACCAATAGAAAAATAACCCATTATTTATTTCCCCTCTTTCTTCAGCGCATGATCAGCCAGGAACCCCACCAATGGCTTTAATTCATCCTCCGAAAGCCCAAAGTTTGGTTCTACAACTTGTGGATTTGCCTGTTGTGGATTTTTTAAATGATAGAGAATGTACGCGGGCTGCAACCGATCTCCTACCGTTTGAAGGTTAGGACCAACAACACCACCGCCCTTAGCGCCTTCCGCATGACAGGTATTACATCCCTTTTCGTAAAAAAGTTTTTCTCCTGCAGCAACAACATCTGCTGAAGTCGCCCCACCCTCGAATGGGTTAGGAAGAGGCTGTTTCGTATGGAGATTCTTTTCAATATATTCGATTGCCGCTTTTGCATCATCTTCTGTTAAGTTAAACTTGGGCATTTGCTGGCTCAGCGGACGGATAATATCGGGCGCTTGTAAAAAATCCTTTTCCCAGTTCATATGAATCTTACTGCCGGCAATTGTTAAATTGGGCGCATAGGCGCCGCCTTTATTTTGTATCCGATGACAGCTCAAGCAGCGTATTTCATATAAAAGTTTCTCAAACCCTGCCAACCCTTCGCGTTTCTTCTCCGCCACCGGCATGAGTTCCGATATTCCCTTTATATCATGACAGACAAAACACCTTGCCCTCTCGACAATATCCTTACCTTTTTCAACAAGGGCGGAATCTTTTCTGATATTGTTAAATTCTTTTTCTGTTAATATTTGAACTTCAGGTTCAGCAGGTTTTGCTTCCGCAGTCGAACCCTCTTCCTCATCTTTTTCTTCCGGGATAAACTGTGTATCACGCATAACGAACTCAACAATACCCCTCAAATCGCTATCAGTAAACCGGAATTGCGCCATCATTGTATCGGGAAAATGATTCTTTGTATTACCAAGCCAGTCATACAACCAATTCCTGTTAATCTTTGTTGTAATTTCACCCAGATCTGGCCCCACACCTACGTTTCCGCCAACACCTTTTATCGGATGACAGATTGTGCAACGCGCACGACCCCATACACCTTTCCCATTATTATAGACCTTATCCATCTTGTCGTATTCATCATCGGAAAGTTCGTCTTCTTTTTTCAGCAGAAAGGCGTCCCATGCAATTGCTGGTAATTCTTTTTCTTTAAGACTGCTCAAAAAAACTATAACGGCCTTAATCTCTTCAAAATCCAAACCGAGGTTTGGCATCTTTGCATTTGGCACAACCTTTTTGGGATTGGCAATCCACCTGGAAATCCATTCCACCTTTGCCTTATTAATAATATTTGCCAACGGTGGACCATTTTTAACCCTCTTATAAGGATCTTCGAGTTCAAATGGAAGTATAGACCATCCCTCTGGAATACGATATTTTTTATCTAAATCTAAAAACATGGAATCAATTTTTCTTTCCTGTCCAAAGGAAACATTCACAAAAACCATCCATGGTAGACCTACAATGGCTGTTAACATCAAAATTTTTTGTAAACTAACGAATGACCTTGACCTCATTAAAAACTCCTTAACAAGACGTTGTTTTTTTATCAGGGATTGACAATAAATAACATGAACGACTTCGTGTTGTTGTGCCATCAGGGCTAAAGCCCCGGTATGGCGTGTACCCACTAACCCCAGCCTTAAGGCTGGGGTTAGTGCCTGTGCTGAGCCTGTCGAAGCGAAGTGACGGCATTATCGTTCGACTGAGCTCACGACGAAGTCTGAATTGGGCTCTTGTCCTCGTGAAAACTGTTGCTGGTTCAATCGTCCTCGATTGAACCAAAATGTTTCGGTTCAGGCTTCAAGCCTGAACCAGCAGTGAAGTAATCATTCACATGTAAGGGTAACGGTATCTCCTTGAAATACAATATCAAGCTTAGATTTTTTTGTTTTAACGATAAGAAATATAAAGCACATGAACGCTATAATCTTCATAATATTCGCCAGACTTAAACGGCACAAAAATTCGTGGAACGCGCACAACTCCCGCATTCGGGGCACTCGTCTATACGGCAATCTGGGGTAATTTCCTCATGTAAAGATTTCTGACTTTCGCGCAAAAGAAAAGGTTTTACAACACCGCAACTGATATGATCCCAAGGAAATGCCTCATTATCATCTCTTTGACGGTATACATAAAATGTCCAATCAACTCCGGCCTCCCGGAACGCATCCAGCCACTTTTGAAAGTGGAAATGTTCTTCCCACGCATCAAATTTGCATCCATTCTGCCATGCCCTATAAATAACCTTTCCCAGCCTTCGGTCTCCCCGCGCAAAAATGCCTTCCAGTATACTGCGCTCCGCATTGTGAAATTTTATGCGAATGCTTTTTCTCCGAATCCTGTCAAACAACCTATTTCTAATCTCTTTTATCCGCTGCAAGGTTATCATGGGGTGCCACTGGAAAGGGGTATGCGCCTTGGGCACAAAGGGTGCAATACTGATATTAACCTGCCCGAATGAGCCATTTATACCCTTTTTCAGGTCAGAAACATTATAGGCAAGCCGAGCAATGGCATCGATATCGTCATCCGTTTCCGTAGGAAGTCCCACCATAAAATAAAGTTTTACCAGATTCCAACCCTGTTTAAATGCCTCTTCGATACCTTTGTAAAGATCTTCATCGGTAATATTTTTATTAATAATCTTTCTCAGGG
>JANLHY010000695.1 GCA_024653795.1 Candidatus Brocadiaceae bacterium
AACAATTTCATTCGGGCATTTTTTTCTGGCATCCCACCGTTTCATTTGTTATACTCCCAGTCATGGAAACAACCATGACAATACGTGGACGCAGTATCATGTCCTCTGATATCCAACGAATCCAACGCTTCATGGACGAGAACCCCCACTAGCATAGGACAAAACTCTCCCTGGGTGGACAGAATGGGGTCACACCTTGATTAGTGATTATATCTATTTGCTCAGAATTTATCACTTATACTGTGGTAGCGATCTTTGTTTGCAGAGTTATACTGAATTCATCTGAACGAATTAGTCGTCGTGCAGACGCATTCATAAATTCCACAGTAACAGGCTCTCCGTCTTCTCCATAGCTAACAATAACCCCTCCCGGCTCTTCGATGGCATCCACCGGAGGTTCATCACGAAGAATTAGAATAAGTATATCTGTATCCTGGTCATACTTTATTCTCACTTACTTCCTCCTTCCAATATTTTTCTATTTTGCTTGTCCAATAGACCGTTAATATTTTCCTGCTTCCTCCAATATCTTTAAAAGGCACCCTCAATAAACCATTTCCCCTTTTAGATTGGGCTACAAGAGCATCCATATCACCAGGTACAATCTGCTGTGGATTTTTCAATAGGTCTTCAACATCAGAGTGGGTTATTCCCATTTTCTTTTCCCATTCTTTTTGTCGGTCCTCGGCATGTTTAGTCCAGACAATTTTCATTATACGCCTTTTAACCCTTCCCTATCACCATCATATTCCAATCATTTCGGGACAAATTGGGGGACAAATTGGGGACACATCCCATTTTCTCATCTTTGCCAGATTTAATTTCTTCTTATCTTGCTATGGCTCAAACCTTTTCAGCCCTTTAATTCCCTCAAACACCTTATCCACGCTGATAATCCCTTCAAGATCGTAAGTAATTGCGACTGCTGCATGGATGGCATCTCTTGCCACAAGCTTAGGATATTTGTGCATAAGTCTCGTTGTCTCAAGTATAACGTCAGAATCTATATACATGACTATATTAGCGTCCAGCAGTTTCAATATCTGCGATCCTTTGTTTTATCAATAGGGAAAGATAAATTACCATCCTTCAATACTTCTGCTATATACGCTGTTCTCATATTTACCTCCTCAACACAATGCTTGGGGTCACCCATTAGAAGGCTTTTGTCAAGCGAAAAAACCTCTCTATAGCAAAAAATCGCAGATTTTTTGCATTATCAAACGAAATAATACTATTGTCTAATAAGCATTCATCCCATCGACCGCACCCGTATTTTCAACATTTCAGTTACGGATTATAAATCCGCACCAGCACCGTTAGATAATATACTTAAATTTTTTTTATGCTATCAATCTTACTATCTAACAGGGCCAGTTACCCATCCGGATCAAGGCTTTTTTAGGAATTATCCCCCATTTACATGCTTACTGTTGGACAATTTTTTGCTGGACAAAATCAGCTATAATCAAAACATATAAGGTTGGGTTGAGACTCTGCTAAATCCAACAATCTGGATGCAGGGGCAGGAATTACATGTTCCAGTTTCGACATGGGCAACATTCCAAAGCCATTTTGTCTAGTGTCCAGCAAAAAATGTCCAACAGTAAGCTTAACAAAGGGGGATTTATGCATCGTATATGCTATGTGAGCCGCATAAATAAAATGAGAATTCCTATAAGATTAAATTATGTCGCCTTTGATGACGATTCAAATGAAAATAATCCCTCCCTTGACGGGAGGGACATAGGGAGGGTGGGTAGTCGTTCTTTCACTCTTTTTTTGTAAGTTTTTTTAACACCCCCCTGTGTCCCCCCTTGCGAAGGGGGGCATCGGAATCTTTTAATCTTACCACCCCTTCATCCCCTCCTTCGCAAGGAGGGGAAAGAGAGGGGTTCTTTGGTTGCGGCGTAGCCGCGCTAGGAATAGTGGCGAGTTTTTTTAAAAACAGTAAATAACAAGTACACACTTTCATCATTCACTGAAAAAGGGGGGCAAATGAAGATTTTTAAATTTACTGCGATTAGCTGTTTATTGGCTTTTGCCGTTATCAACGGCGTGAAGCCGGCATTTACTATTGCAGGAGGTCTGATTGATATGGGTTATGGCAGCAGAGGTGGAAGTATGCTGTCTGGATTAAAACGTTCAGAAGAACCTATCCAGCCAATTCCCATTAGTTTTGACTACGACAGGGCAAAGATAGAATTAGGAAAGAAATTGTTTTTTGAACCCAGATTGTCCAAATCCGGCTGGATTACGTGTAATTCCTGTCACAACCTCTCAACAGGCGGTGCAGATAATTTGCCAAGCTCTATCGGACATAAATGGCTCTTTGGTCCGATAAACTCACCTACCGTCCTGAATGCAAAATTCAATCTGGCGCAATTCTGGGATGGCCGTGCAAAGGACTTGAAAGAACAGGCAAGAGGCCCCATAGCCAACCCTATGGAAATGGCTTCAACCCATGAGCTAGCAGTGAATGTATTGCAATCAATACCGGAATATGTGCAGTGGTTTAAAGAAATCTACGGAGAGGAAAAAATTACCATTGATAATGTCGCCGATGCTATTGCGGCTTTTGAAGAGACTTTAACCACGCCAAACTCAAGATTTGATTTGTGGCTCAGAGGCTATGATAGAATTTCCAAATTGGAGGCGGAAGGATATGCTCTATTTAAGGATAAAGGTTGTATCAACTGCCATAACGGTTTTGGCGTGGGCGGAAACTCCTTTCAGAAATTTGGAATTGCAAAACCATACGATAAAGATACCCAGACCCTTGGTAGATACAACGTAACAAAAAATGAAAAAGATAAATACGTATTCAAAGTTCCGCTGCTAAGAAATATTGAATTAACTGCACCCTATTTCCACGATGCAAGCACGTGGAACTTGAGTGAGGCAGTTACTATCATGGCAGAATATCAACTGGGAATAACGCTTACTGGGGATGAAACGAACAAGATTGTTGCATTTCTCCAGACCTTAACAGGAGACCAACCTTCAATTATTTTTCCGATTTTACCACCATCAACTGCAAATACTCAGAAGCCCGATCGGAATTGATTTTGTGCTGTTCTGTCCCCTTTGTTCTGTGTAGTCGAATATTTGCCGAAGGAGCAGCCGAACGAGGGGATTTCGTGGGATGTTTGACACGAACAGATTTTTTGAAAAACTACATTTAAAGTCAATAATAATCACAAATCAAGACGCGACCCCATTCTCCCCTAACTTTATATGCCCAAATGGCCGTATAATAAGTCACCGGTAAAAGTATTATATGTACTAATAGCCGTAAAATAAGACGGCTTTTAGTACACCTATTTCATGTTAGGCAAAAAATTAATAGGGTGTCTTTATGAAATATTTATTCGCTGTTTTGCAGGCACTCTCTTCTTAGTAGGAAATTAATGAAATAATATGATTAAATTTGAGTTAGAGCCAGATATCAAAAACATTACAGACGATCAATTAATTGCAGACTTAATCCAGGTCGCTTCACAATTAAAATCAAATTCATTAACCCAAAAGGAATATAAGAAGTATGGTAAATTTGGAGACTCCATCTTTTGGCACCGATTTGGCAGTTGGTCTAAAGCTTTGGCAAAAGCAGGACTAAATAAAAGTAGAAAAAAAATTACTATAAAAAATGAAGAATTAATTGAAGATATTCTACGAGTTGCTGCAGAGTTAAAGACAGATTCTATAACTAGGAAAAAATATGATTCACATGGCAAATTTAATTCAGATACATTTCGAATGAGGTTTGGTTCTTGGATAAAAACAAAAGAAACAGCAGGTTTAAGTAGTAAAAGAAGAGAAAATCCCAGCACCTCAGATGAGGATTATTTTAAAAATTTAGAAGAAGTTTGGATAAAACTCGGTAGACAACCACATTTTTCTGATATGAAAATACCATTTTCTAAATATTCAGGAAGTGGTTATTATGCTAATTTTGGTGGTTGGCGAAAAGCACTTGAATGTTTTATTGAATATATTAATAAAGAAGAAACATCTGTCGTTCCTACCGAACCATCTATAACTGCTATATCAGAATCTCCTCGAAAAGTAATAAATGAATCAATGGCCAAATCAGAACAAGTAAATACTACTATTGAAAAACTAACCAGAATTGAGAAAACTAAATCAGCTCAAAAACCAATAATAGAACATAAGACCAAAAGAGCTGTTTCAGACAGACTCAGATATCGTGTCATGAGACGAGATGAATTTAGATGTCAGCGTTGTGGCCGTACTTGGTCATCTGACAATATATTAGAAATTGACCATATTAGTGCCTGGTCAAAAGGCGGTGAAACTACTTTTGAAAATCTTAGAACTCTTTGTTCATCATGCAATAGAGGTAAAGGAAACTTAGAATAAAGGGTAACATAGGGATCAGGCACTGACATAGAACAGAAAGTAAAGAAAACAGTTTTTTACCTAACGGCTCAATCGAGCGGATTTTTTCAGCGGCTAACGTCAAGAATTGGGGTCGAATCTTTCCAGGCTGTCCGAGAATACAAATTCACAGGGCAGAAAAAAAGAGGTATATTTTGTAAAATAAGTCTAATCTCTGAAGGTACCAAGGACGAGTATTAATATTTCAACTGGATCACAATTTTTATCTCTCTCTTTAAGAAGTAAGTGAACCTGATAACACGGCACATAGGGTATCTTTACCATTTCGTTCCTATATCCTGACAGGCTTAATTTCCAGTTTCAGCATCTTTTTTAAATTCCAGCCAATACACATCAGTTTAAACTCCGCACGTACTTTTTCTAGACCTCGTAAGAGAAAGTTTCGATATCCTACATTAAATTTCAAATGCCCAAAGATCGGTTCAATGATATATTGACGCATAAAATATTTTCGTTTCCCATCATCAGATACCAGCTTTTCCCTCATCTTTTGTAAAAGAGGTTCACGGATATCTATCAATAATTCTCTCACCTTTGCCTTCGTACATAATGACCGCTTCTGACATTCCCCACACTCCGTCCCCTTGTAAACTTTATGATTCCATTGACGGCTCTCGGTCTTATTTGTTCTGGTCTTCCAGTACGTTAACCGCTTTCCTTCCGGACACACATGGGGGTATTTAGGGACACATCCTTTTTTTGGTCTACCTTTAGACCTAAAGTTTAACTTGTAACCTAATTTCTTAGAAATCATCTCTAAAAATCCTCTATCCCCAAGAGGCTTGCCTAATCTTGCCTGCTTTCTCAGCGCCCTTTGCGGTGAACTATTACTTGTCCCGTTCTTATTGTGAAATTGAATTTTTCGTCTGTACACTGTGTGATGGCTGGGGTTATTTCGTGGATGAAAGCATTGCATCTCGTAAGACCTGGATGGTATGTGTGCATTTGACCGGAGAACCTTTTGCGGCAAGGAGGTCTTCGATTTGGAGCCGGCATCCCGGACAGCCTGTTGCCACAACCTCCGCACCGCTTTTCTCTATGGCTTTTGCCTTATATTCACCAATCTTCATGGAGAGGTCGTAATGTAATAAATTAAACACCCCGCCTCCGCCACAACAACGTTCCGGCGTTTCCATCTCCTGAAACGTGGAAGAACGCCTCAAAATATTCCTTGGTTGTTGTGAGATGTTTTGTCCCCAATAGAGATGACATGGATCGTGGTATGTAATCTTTGTATTCAGCGCCTTTGTTTCGTATGCAAAAAATTTTTCAATAAACTCGGATATATCATATAATTTATCCGTGAATTTTAAGGCACGATCACCCAGGATACGGGGATAATCCTTTTTCAGAGTTCTTCCGCAGGTGGCACAAGCATTGATGATAAAATCGACATTGGCCTCCTCAAACACTTTTAAATTTACTTCAGCCAGTTTCTGCGCTGTTTTTACATCACCCAGTGATCGGGCGGGAATGCCGCAACACAACTGTTTTGGGGGAACAACCACCTCAACCCCAAGATGGTTTAATACCTCGACTACTGCATCAGCAATGTCGGTATAGACGTAGTTAATGAGACAACCCACGTAAAATCCAACTTTCATCCTGGGATTCGTTATTTTTCTTGTGTTACGATATTTATTCAGCGCCGATTTTTTTGACAGTGGCGGAATCCATCTGCCGCCCATAAACATCATAGGCAGATGTCTCATGGTGCCATGTCGCTTTAATGGCACTAAACGTTGAAATAAACTGGCAGCCTTCAGGAGTATGTTAAACAGCCATCTACGGGTCAAAAACAATCTGAATATCATCCGGGGTATAAACCATATCCCAAGGTGATTTGCCGTATCGTCGAGCATGGCCTGAATGATAAGGTCGTAATCAACGCCCGAAGGGCAGATGCTGGAGCATCGGAGGCATTTCTTGCAGGAGAGGAGGTAATCCCTCAATAATTCCGTGTGAAAAATTTCACCGCTTCGTAAGGCCTCGGCCAGGCTGATGCGGCCCCGCGCCACCATAGCTTCGTTGCCGGTTTCTATAAAAACAGGGCAGATAGACCGACATTTGCCGCATTTTGCGCACTTCTGAATTTCTGCTTCAAATATGTCATTAACCACTGTATTTTTTGTCACCCTTCATCTTAATATTATCAAAACCTAACCACAGAGTACACTGAGATATTCTCAGTGCGCTCTGTGGTTTCATACCCCACTCTCATGGTTTTTCATGAAATTCTTGACATTACCTGGTATAATTATGAAAATTTGTAACAATTTAGTTTTTTGAAAGAAATATCCGATGCATTTCTTATATCACGGTAAGGCAATACATTTGCTGACTTGAAACACACCCCCGGCCCCTCTTTTTAGAGGGGAGAGCAAAAGTCCCCTCTATCAAGAGGGGATTTAAGGGGTGTGTTTAATACTGGCAAATGCTTCGCCCCCACGCAGTTTTGTGAAGTATTTTATGGCACATATTTTATTTTGCAACTAAAAACCTATAAATTGATGGTTATCTTTAAGGGGACGCGACATTGTCACAAATTAAAGTTCTTCCAGAATCTGTAATTAATAAAATTGCAGCAGGTGAGGTGATAGACCGTCCGGCATCTGTTGTAAAAGAGCTGATTGAAAATGCGATTGATGCTAAGGCATCGAGCATCGATACCTATTTGGAAGATGGGGGGCGAAAATTGATACGGGTCTCAGACGATGGTGTTGGGATGGATGCAGAAGACCTTGCCCTCGCATTTCAAAGCCATGCCACGAGCAAACTTCAAAATGCAGACGACTTATTTGCCGTGCACACGTTGGGTTTCCGTGGAGAGGCGCTGCCGAGCATTGGAGCCGTTTCACACGCCGGCATCATTTCCAGGGTAAGGGGGGCTATGAATGGGGCAGAAATAAAGATTGATGGGGGAGTTTTAGGGAAAGTTAAGGAACGGGGTGCGCCGGAAGGTACACAAGCAGAGGTGCGGGAACTGTTTTTTAATACCCCCGTCCGTAAGAAATTTTTGAAGTCAATACCTACGGAAATGGCTTATATTTCAGAGGTGCTAACAAAATTTTCGCTGTCCTATCCTGTAATTCATTTCACGCTTATGCATAACAACAGGACTGTGTTTAATCTCCCAATTGTTCAGGATACCGCAGAACGGATTGCTACATTTTTTGGCGAAGAGATGAAAAAGCATCTCATTCCCATATTTCTCAGGGAAGAAATGTTCACCCTTTCAGGATATATTGCCCCGCCCTTTTTTGATAAGAGTAATGCAAGGATGCAGTTTATATTTTTAAATGGCCGCTATATCAAGGACAGCGCTATCTTTCGCGCTATTAACGAAGCTTACCATGGGAAATTGATGCACAAACGGTATCCGATTGTCTTCTTGTTTTTACAGGTAGAGCCGTCTGAGGTAGACGTGAATGTCCATCCGACAAAGATTGAGGTGCGTTTCCGGAATACCAGCGCAATCTATAATTATGTCCTCTCTGCGTTAAAAGAAGGTTTGAATAAGTCAACAACGAAAACTATTAGCGCTCCATCTCCCATACCAAGATTGGAAAGAGAAGCGGCAGGGGGGGAGGAGTTTGATCTTATAAAAAAATCTTTGTGGGAACGGTTTTCCCCTGGGAAGGCAGATGGGGAAAATGCGGGGTTGTATAACGATATTCGAGTAAATAAAAAAACGGAGGCGGAGGAGAATGAAAAAGTCTTTCCCACTGAAGTTAGTAATAAAAAGAGGAGGATGTGCTTCCAAATTCACAATGCCTTTATAATCGAGGAGACAGAAGGTGGATTGAATATCATAGATCAACACGCCTTGCATGAAATAATTTTATATCACGAAATAGAAAGGAACTTGCAAGCTTCCAAATCGCTTAGTCAACGCTTGCTGATACCGGAGATGATAGAATTGAGCCCTAAGGACTTTTTTAGCATTATCAGTTTGAAGGAATATTTGGGAACATTGGGGCTTGAAGTTGAGGAGTTTGGACAGCATACGATAGTGATTCGTGCTTTTCCGCAGATTTTGAAGCATTTAAATGCAAAGGATTTTGTGGAAAACTTGTTGGCAGAGTTGGGTGGGGAAGATTCCTTAAAGGGCAAAGATAAGATTTTAAATAAATTAATCAATATCATGGCATGCAAGGGCGCCGTCAAGGCTGGACAAAGGTTAGAACCGCAGGAGATAGAAGAGCTACTGGAAAAGAAAAAGAGTATAAATGCATATACAAATAATTGCCCGCATGGCAGGCCAACGACCCTGTATTTTTCTCTGGACGATTTACAAAAACAATTCAAGAGAAAATAGGGGTTCGGTGAATATAAAATTATCCTATGTTTTTTTATAATGAGCGTTTAAGCCTATATGAACAATCAAAAATCCCTTGACTTTCACTTCTGTGAGTGATAAGATTTTCCGTAACAGTTAAGCTCACCACAGAGAACGCTGAGATCGCAGAGGTTATTAGAAAATAGACAGAGAATTTATACGGAATCCGCATTTCTCTGAGCTCTCTGCGCACTTTGCGGTGAACTATTACGATTTTTTGTTATACTTATCTGTACTATAATAAAAATAGAGCCTCTTCCGGTGTATAGGTGTGTTTGAACTTGTCGTTGAAACTGATTTTTCTGCAGCACATAACCTGCGTGAATATAAAGGACAGTGTGAAAAGCTCCACGGTCACAACTGGAAAGTTCAGGTTATTTTAAAGGCTGAAAAACTGGATAAGTTGGGTATGGTTATGGATTTTAGAGAAGTGAAAAGAGTTGTTGGAGAAATCATGAATAAATTTGACCATGCCTATTTGAATGAACTCGCAGATTTTAAGGTTTTAAATCCAACTACAGAGAACCTTTCTAAGATACTCTATGACGAATTAAAAAATACCTTACCACCAGGAGTGGAGGTATCCAGGGTTACAACCTGGGAAACCGAGTGTTGTGGAGCTACATATTTCGAATAAAAGCTCTTTTACAATCGAGTACAAATAATGGCGGTAATATTACAAGTAGCCCTTGATTTTGTTGACCTTCACAGGGCTGTAAAGGTTGCTGAGGAGGCGATTGAAGGGGGCGCTGATTGGCTGGAAATTGGTACACCTCTTATTAAAAGCGAGGGGATGAATGCGGTACGCCATTTGAGAAAATTGTTTCCTGCAACGACGTTGCTCGCAGACATGAAGACAATGGATGCTGGTCGTATAGAAATGGAAATGGCAGCCAAAGCTGGCGCAAATATTGCAGTTGTGATGGGAGATGCCCCTGATTCGACTATTAAGGAATGCATACAGGCAGGGAAGAATTACGGTATAAAAGTCTGCGTAGACTTTATAAATAGCGCTAAAGTTGAGGAGCGTGTTGCCGATATAGAGAAATGGGGCGCTGATTATATAGCCGTTCATACTGCCATAGATGATCAAATGCATGGGAAAACACCCTTCATTACCTTGCAACACATCTGCAGTAAGGTAAAAATCCCTGTTGCGGTTGCGGGCGGTATCAATTCTGAGAATGTGATAGATGCGGTAAATGCCGGGGCGAGCATTGTTATTGTAGGCGGTTATGTCAGCAAATCAAAGGACGCGAGATTTGCGGCGGAAAGTATTAAGACCGCTATCAAAGAGAACAGAGGGATTTGTACAACGCTCTTTAAGAGAGTATCACGTGAAGGTGTTCGGGAAGCGTTAACGAAACTTTCGACGGCAAACATTTCGGATGGCGGGCATCGTGCGGAAAGTATCACCGGTTTATATCCGATATATCAAAATATTAAATTAATAGGGAATGCAGTAACTGTCAGGACGTTTCCCGGTGATTGGGCTAAACCCGTTGAGGCTATAGATATTGCAAAAGAAGGAGACGTCATCGTAATTGATGCCGGGGGAGTTGGACCTGCAATTTGGGGGGAATTGGCAACTCACAGTGCATTGCAAAAAAAAATAAGTGGAGTGGTAATTAATGGGGCAATGCGGGATATTGCAGAGGTTAGAAAATTAAATTTTCCCGCCTTTACAAAAATGGTGATGCCAACCGCCGGCGAGCCAAAAGGGTTTGGTGAGATTAATATACCAATCCAGATATCAGGAATTCAGATTAATCCGGGAGATTGGATTATTGGAGATGACGATGGGTTGATGGTGATACCTTTCGCGGAAGCTGATGTAAGAGTTAACTATGGTATGGATTGTCTGGAAAGAGAAAATAGGATTCGGGAGGAAATATTATCTGAAAAAAGTTCTTTAGGAAAAGTTATGGATGTGTTAAAATGGGAAAAGCGATAATTGAGTTTAGCTTGATTGTATAGGAAATTTCATTTTATTTATGCGGGTTATACGATGTATGGTATAGAGTCTCCCTTAGAAAAGGGGGCTAGGGGGTTGTAAAATAACCCCGGAAAAAACACGACCCCTTGAAGCCCCCTTTATTAAGGGGGACTGCGTAGGAATAATTTAAGCTCCAGCGGAGTAACGAGCAATGAAATGCGAATCATGTAATAAAAAGCATGCGACAGTACATTTAACAGAGATCGTCGGTACGGTAAAGAAGGAACGACATCTTTGCGAAGAGTGCGCTCAGAGCATCAATACACATCTAACAAAAATACCTTCACCTACTGAGATATTGACAAGCCTCATTAATCAAGTAGCACCTGAAATCAATGAGATGTCCAAGATTGTTTGCCCCGTGTGCGGGCTGTCTTATTTAGAATTCCGCTCCAATGGCCGTTTGGGTTGCCCGATGGATTATACCATTTTTAGAAAAGGATTAATTCCATTATTG
>JANLHY010000551.1 GCA_024653795.1 Candidatus Brocadiaceae bacterium
GCTAATTGTTCGGCAATAAAACGCCGTTGACGGCTTGCCGTCCCTATTCCAAACTCCGTATTAAGGTGATTCAGGTGTTCTATATAAGCGTTAGCAATGTTCGCAGCCATCTCAGGATCCTTATCCTCTATATCAATTGAGATGATGCCATCCTTTGAAGGAGAGATTTTTGTAGCGCCGCCTAAAGAATCAATTGCGCTATCTAATCGTAAGCATTTATAGTAATCTTTGAGATTAAACTGGTTTACTATTCTCTCTCTTATTGCCCTGCTTTTTAAAATATTTAAAATGATTTTTTCATTGGTAGTTGATGTTGAGATTCCTAAGAATGGAGCAATATTTTGAACCGCAGGGTTTGCCATCATACTACTTCTCTGATCACTTTGAGCAGGCAATATAGTTGCGGTTGATTTATATATTTTGGGTAAGCAGAAACTATAGATTGCGCTAAACAGAACTATAGCTGAACAGATAATTCCTATTAGTATCTTATATTTCCATATAACTCGCCAGTAATCGAGCAGGTTGATTTCGTCGTCTTCCTGTAAATGCTGGTACTGTTGATTTTCTAACATAAAAACAGGTAAATTATTCCTTGGGTTTCATTTATGCTTCTACTATATAAATTAAAAATCCTTAACCGGGATTTATCTTCACAAATGAGTCAAGTTTTTAAATATAACAACAGGAACCACAGATTTCACAGATTACACAGATAAAAAATACAAATTCATATAATCTGCGCAATCTGTAAATCTGTGGTTCCAAACTCGTTTATCGGTCTGAGGCTTCGCCTCGCTAGTTATTAGCCAAAACCGATAAGGCCCCAAAGGTAAGGGCGGTTTGGCCTGCTATGGTGGCAATTTGTGAAATCCAAGTTAGGTCCCTAAATTTACGATACTTTGGTGGAACAACAATCGTGTCCCCCGGATCCAGTGTTCTTAATTTTAGAAATCCGACAATAGCAGAACCGTCTACTTTAAGTATATATATTTCTTTTTTATTGGCTGATACACTAAATCCGCCGCACCGGTTGATATAGTATTGAATATTTTCGTCATTTCTATAAACAATAGACGACGGGTTCCTTACGCTTCCCATGGTGATAATTTCGGCAGGCGGCAAAGGAATAGTCAGGGTATCTCCGTCTTCCAGAATGATATCGTCAGGTGACCCTTTAAATTTTTCCAATACATCCAGTTGGATAACAATCCTTCCCAGTGTAACCCTTGATGCAAGTATCCTTAACATTGCTCGTTTTTGCGATATTTCAGCTTGTTGATTCTGAGCCAACTCGGGAGAAGAACCGAGCATAGGCGGTTTGACTTCATTGAGGAGGCTTTCTTCGTAGTGTTGTATAAAGGCGTCCAGTTTCTCCCGTTCCCGTTCAGCTACTGATCTGCGGATAAACACTGCCCCCTCAAGAAATGCTAAATCGGTAAACTCCCCTGCTCGTTTTATTACAGAACCAAGTCTCTCTCCGCGCTCGATA
>JANLHY010000552.1 GCA_024653795.1 Candidatus Brocadiaceae bacterium
AATATAGTATCTTAATTTTTTTGTAAATAAAGATTAAATACTACGACTCAAGGGTTGTCAACCATTTATGAAAATTCTTGGAATTGATCCAGGGACACAAGTTGCCGGTTACGGCGTGATAGAAACAATAGGTTCAAAGACATATGTCATCGAGTATGGCTCTATCAAAGCCGGTAAAAACCTGGATTTTCCACAGAGACTAAAGATAATCTACTGCAAGATTATGGATATTATTTCCAAGCATCAGCCCAATCAAATGGCTATCGAAGAGGTTTTTTACGGCAAAAATATAAAAGCGGCAATAAAGATTGGCGAAGGAAGGGGTATTGTCTTTTTGTGCGCGGCATTTGCAAACATCCCCATTACTGAATATGCTGCAACGGTTGTAAAAAAGGCTGTTGTAGGCAATGGGAATGCCCACAAGAAACAGGTACAGGAAATGGTAAAAATCATTCTTGGATTACCTGAAATCCCTTTTTCCGAGGACGCATCCGATGCGCTTGCCCTCGCAATTTGTCACAGTCATAATCTCACATTATGAGTATAAAAAATCTTAAAGAAATACCGATAATAATATTTCCGCTCGTTCCCAATCTCCAGCTTGGGAACTGGATTGCAACAAAAGCTTTGCTTTGAATCAGAAAAACGAAACCCTCTGGGGAAAAAGAAGCAAGAGCTTCTGGTACAGGGGCGTTCCCAAGCTGGAGATTGGGAACGAGAAAAAAGTTTTTGTAGAGACGCATTGCATGCGTCTCCCCGTTTTGTTTATTCAGTTAAAAGTTGCCGAAGGTTTAATTCAACGTATAGGAATTTCAAAGTTGTGTTTGTAGAGCGAAGAGCCTCTTCGCTCTACATTTAAAGAGTTTTAGGGCAAAAATCTATCGCAGAAAGGATTTTTTCGTGAACTGGTTTCTTACGCCATTTAAAATTATTGGAAATTATGCCCATACATTCATAAGGGAATTAGGGAGGATGGTGTGTTTTCTCGCAACCGCCTTCTTCTGGGTGTTGTTCCCTCCATATTTACTCCGAAGAATTGTTAAGCAAATTAATTTTATTGGCGTAAAGACTACCCTGGTCATTATTCTGACAGGGTCATTTACGGGAATGGTGCTGGCATTGCAGACGTATTACGCCTTAGTCAAGTTTGGCGCTGAAACGAGTCTGGGTCCCGTGGTGGCTCTTTCATTGATCCGCGAACTGGGACCTGTTATTTCCGCCTTGATGGTTACAGGACGCGCTGGTTCTGCATTAACGGCAGAAATCGGTATTATGAGGATTTCCGAGCAAATTGACGCCATTGACGCTATGGCCTTAAATCCATACAAGTATCTCGTCATTCCTAATTTACTTGCAGGCATAATATCGCTCCCTCTCTTAAATGCTATCTTCGTTGTAGTAGGAGTTTGGGGAGGATATGCTGTGGGTGTGGGACTTACGGGCGTCTCCAGTGGAACCTATTTTGGCGGCATCAGCGATTTCGTTAGTGCGAAAGACATCCTTGAGGGTCTGTACAAATCCTTAAGCTTTGGTATGCTGATAACCTGGATAAGCTGCTATAAGGGATATTTTACAGGATATGGGGCAGAAGGCGTAAGCAAGGCAACCACCCAGGCCGTGGTGCTTTCATCAGTCACAATCCTGATATGGGATTACTTTATGACATCGATATTATTGACTTAATCTGGATAACCAATGATTGAGGTTGTCGATTTATACAAAAGTTTTAACGACCACGAGGTGCTTCGGGGTGTTAACCTAAAGGTAGAAGAGGGGCAAACTCTGGCCTTGATAGGAGGCAGTGGGAAGGGGAAATCGGTACTCCTCAAGCTTATTATCGGCCTTACAAAACCCGATCGGGGCAGGATATTAATAAACAATCAGGATATCAGCAAGCTGAGAGGAAAGTTATTAAAACAATTAAAACAGCGATGTGGCATTGTCTTTCAGGGAGGAGCCCTTTTCGATTCTCTTACCGTATTTGATAATGTCGCATTCCCTCTCAGGGAAAAAACCAGGATGAAAGAATCGCAAATTCGGGATACGGCGCTTGCAGAGTTGGCCAGAGTAGGCCTCTCGGGCGCTGAAAATAAGTATCCTGCCGAGATAAGCGGCGGCATGAAAAAACGAGTTGCCCTTGCACGCTGCCTGGTTATGAAACCCGAAATAGTCCTTTTTGATGAACCGACGACCGGACTCGATCCATTAACTGGAAAAGCAATACACAAATTGATCCGAGATTGCCAGACAAGTCTTAATTTTACTGCACTCATGGTTACTCATGAAATACCGGCAATTTTTTCTTTGGTAGATCGTGTTGCTATGTTATACAATGGCAGAATTATCGTATCAGGAACTCCAGAAGAAATAGAGACATCACAAGACCCTGTGATTCATCAGTTCGTGCATGGAGAATTGGAAGGCCCTATTTCCATACAATAAACGTGTTCCCAATAAACTAAAAGGTAAAAAATATTATGAAGAAATTTGACGTTGAAATTATTGTTGGTATCTTTGTTTTTTGTGGTTTGCTTTGCCTGGCTTACATGTCTGTAAGACTTGGGAAAATCAACCTGATTGGAGACCACTATTATCCGGTAAAAGCCGTCTTTAGCTCTGTCAAAGGTCTTAAGAAAGATACTGTGGTGGAAATATCAGGAGTAGAAGTTGGTAAGGTTGACAATATCAAGCTGGTCGATTATCAGGCTGTGGTTACCTTGCTTATTCGAAAGGATATAGAACTCCAGGAAGATGCCATTGCATCGATTCGCACTAAAGGACTTTTAGGTGAAAAATATGTGGAAATAACCCCCGGTGGATCGGATACACTGATAAATCCCGGGGATTCATTACATCAGACAGAACCACCCATTGATTTAGAAAAATTGATAGGAAATTTTGTTTTTGGGAAGGTAAAGGAATGACGAAATGAACTATAGAAAAATTACATCTGCAATATGTATTGGTATGCTTTCATTGGCTTTTATATCTCCGCTTCTGTGGGCAGGGGAACCGGGAAAATTACTTATGGAAACGATAGACAAAGGCTTTGCCATTCTCAAGGAGCCTTCCCTGAAAGGCGATGAAAAGGTGCAGGAACGCAGACAAGAGTTATGGAAAGAAATTTCTCCCATTTTTAATTTTGAAGAAATGTCCAAAAGGTCTCTTGGCCAGCATTGGAAAAACCGTACCCCTGAGGAAAAAAAGGAGTTTGTAGAATTATTTACCAACATAATGAAAAACGCTTATATAGGAAAAACCGATACGTATTCTGGTGAAAAAGTTGTTATTATCAGTGAAAGACAAGATAAAAATTACGCCACTGTACAAACCAGGCTTATCACAAACACAGGAACAGAAGTATCGGTGGATTATAATATGCACAACAACCCGGGAAAATGGACAATTTACGATGTGATTATTGAAGGAGTAAGCCTGGTTAATAATTACCGCAGCCAATTTAACAATATCTTGATTAAATCTTCCTTCAAGGAACTCATTCAGAAGATAAAAGAGAAGAAAAGTAAAGAAGAAACATCAACAAAGTGAGAAAACAACATTACAATACTGCTGGGTATCAAAAAAGGAGAAAACACATGAGAAGTTCCGTTTTATTAATGTTCGTTGTGGTTTTTACAATTTGTTTGTGCAAGGCGTCTGTATGGGCAGAATCTTCACCCGTTTCATTAGGACAACCAACTGAAATTCCACAAGAAGAAAAAACTCTTATCATATGCAAAAATAAAACGAATGAAGAAGGAGAATTGAAATATACCGTTGCCGCGCAGCAACCCGATAACACAAGAAAAGAAGATACAACCCCTGCCAGTACAACTCAAGAAGATGAGGAATTACAACCTGACGATGTAAAATCGGAACCTCCATTGGTTAAAGACCCTCTTCAGCCATATAACCGAGCCGTCTTTACCTTCAACGATAAGGCGTTTCATTATTTTGTTAAACCAATATACACCGGATACAATTCCATGGTACCTGAAAAGGCACGGGTAAGTGTCAGAAACTTTTTTACAAACATCAAGATGCCTGTACGTTTTTTCAATTGTCTCTTCCAGGGTAAATTAAAAGGCGCAGGCACAGAGTTGGCGCGTTTCGTTATTAATAGCACCGTTGGGGTAGCAGGATTCTTCGATCCTGCAAAATCAAAATTCCATTTGGAAAGACAAGAGAGAGATTTTGGTCAGACTCTTGCCAAACACAAGATGAATTCCGGCATTTACATAGTGTGGCCTTTTCTCGGGCCATCAACTGTGCGTGATACGGCAGGATTAGCAGGAGATGCCGCATTGAATCCATTAAGCTGGATTTCATATTTCTTCCTCACACCTTTGGAGAGCTTTGGGAATTATTCTTATGACACTGTTAACGATATCTCCATAGACAAAGGGCAAACGTATGAAAGCATAACAGAGCCAGCCATCGACCCGTATATTGCACTCCAGGATAGTTATATACAAAACCGAGTTAAGAAGACAAAAGATTAATCCAATTTTGATGGAATAATTCCAACTTCTTTTTATTATCAGAATAATTTTTGGTATATTAACGCATGGAAAATGCCATACGGAAGGCGAACATACTGATTGAAGCGCTTCCCTATATACGTTCTTTTAGAAATAAGATCGTCGTAATCAAGTTTGGCGGCAGCGCAATGTCCAGCGAAGATGTGCTGACAAATGTACTTCAGGACATTGTATTCATGAAAACAGTCGGCATTATGCCCATATTGGTTCATGGCGGCGGCCCGCGCATCAGCGAGGAGATGGCAAAACGGAATTTGACACCAAAGTTCATTGAAGGACATCGTATAACTGACCAGGAAACACTTGATATAGCCAAAGACGTCCTGATCAATCAGATCAGCGCCTCCATTGTAAAGAGGATTTCAGCGTTGGGCAATGCAGCTGCCTGCATCTGGGAAGATGGATATTGTCCATTAAAGGCAGAAAAATACTATATCGAGACGAGGACAGATAACGGCGTCTCCAAAAAATTAGATATAGGTTTCGTCGGTAAGGTAACATCAATCGACAGCGACAGGTTTTTGAATTTATGCACCACGTGTACGATTCCCATTGTTCCGCCCATCGCAAAGGGAACCAATGGTGATGTTTATAACGTCAATGCAGACAATGTCGCGGCGTTTATTGCAAAGGCGCTTGGCGCAGAAAAGCTCGTTTTTCTTTCAAATACGCACGGTATCATGACAAGGCCTGATGACGATACTTCCTTTGCTTCCACGTTGCACGAAAACGAAGTCCACGAACTCATTGATAAAAAGGTAATCAAGGACGGGATGCTCCCAAAGGCGCTGGCTTGTATTAGCGCTCTTAAGGCGGGGGTAAAGAAGGCGCATATTATCAATGGGCTGATACCGCATGCGCTCTTATTGGAAATTTTCACCGACAAGGGCGTTGGAACACAGATAATAATATAAATAAAAATCATGAACACAAAAGAGATTAAAGAAATTTATGATCGCTATGTCATCCAGAATTATATTCGTAATCCCATTCTGCTGGTCAGAGGCAGCGGGGTGGATGTGTGGGATGCAGAAGGCAAACGATACCTCGACCTTTTTTCAGGCTGGGCAGTCAGCCTGCTGGGACACTGTCATCCAAACGTCGTTGCGGCCATTCAAAACCAGGCCGCAAAACTCCAGCACGCCCCTAATATCTATTACACAGAACCGCAGGGATTACTGGCAAAACACATATCCGAAAAATCTTTCAGCGGACAGTGTTTCTTCTGTAATAGCGGCGCTGAGGCGAATGAAGCAGCAATTAAGCTCGCCCGCATCCACAACTCAAGTTCAGGTAAATATAAGATCATTACCTTTTCCAATTCGTTTCACGGCAGAACAATTGCCACGGTCACAGCGACCGCACAACCAAAATATCATAAGGGATTTGCGCCACTGCTCGAAGGGTTTTCCTATGTTCCGTTTAACGATCTGGAAGCTCTAAAAAAAGCAGTAGACGATACGACCTGTGCCATTATGCTGGAACCTATTCAGGGTGAAGGCGGGATTAATATTGCCACAAAAGAATTCATGCAAGGCATTAGAAAACTCTGTGATGAGAAAGGATTGCTGCTCATTCTCGATGAGGTGCAATGCGGCATGGGAAGGAGCGGAAAATATTTTGCTTATCAGCATTACGGTATAGAACCCGACGTTATGACATTGGCAAAGGCGCTTGGCGGCGGCGTGGCTATTGGAGCGATGACGGCTAAAAAAGAAATTGCGAAGAGCCTCGTCCCCGGCAGTCATGCCTCCACTTTTGGCGGAAATCCACTGGCATGCGCCGCGGGAATAGCAGTGTTTGAAACGATTGAAAATGAAAACCTCCTTGACAATGTAAAAAAAATGGGTAGTTACGCCGTAGAGCAATTGAAATTACTGCAAAAGACATATAAGATAATAAAAGAAGTCCGTGGCGTGGGGCTCATGATCGGGATTGAACTTAATGGAAATGGCTCAGAAATCATCAAAGGTTGCATCCAGGCGGGATTATTCCTCAATTGCACCCATGACACTGTCATTCGATTTATGCCCCCGCTCAATGTTACAAAAGAGCACATTGACGAGGGCTTGAATATTTTAAAAACGGTCCTTTCTAAAACTTAATTTACGAGAGAATGACTATGAAATGTAAGGATTTAATTTCAATTGCAGACCTTTCACAAGCGGACATTGAGGAAATATTTAATGTCACAAAGGAACTCAAGGAATGGCATAACAAGGGATATGATGAAAAATGTCTAAGCGGCAAAATCCTGGGCATGATTTTCGAAAAAAGTTCTATGCGTACACGAGTTTCCTTCGAAGTGTCAATGGTACAATTGGGCGGCAATGCCATTTATCTGACACAAAACGATATAAACCTTGGTAAGAGAGAAGCCGTAAAAGACGGCGCAAGGGTGCTGTCCCGTTACGTAAACGGGATCGCTATCCGCACTTTCGGTCAGGACACAATTCAGGAACTGGCCAGATATGCCACCGTACCCGTCATTAATGCACTATCAGATTATCTCCATCCATGCCAGGCGCTCACTGATCTGTACACTATCAAAGAAAAATTCGGTGCCTATACAAACATAAAAATAGCTTTTATCGGAGACGGGAATAATGTTGCCCGATCTCTGGCTCAAATCTGCGCAAAACTGGGTATACACTTCCATGTTGCCTCACCAAAGGGATACGAACTCACGCCCGATTTTGTTTCCAAAACCAAACAGATGGCAGATGGAAACGATCTGATTCATCTGTATCAAGACCCAAAAGAAGCCGCCGAAAAGGCAAACGTACTTTATACGGACACCTGGGTTAGCATGGGACAGGAGGCAGAGGAAGAGGTGCGCAGACAGGCATTCAAAGATTTTCAAATCAACAGCGACCTTTTGAAACTAGCAAAGGATGATGTTAAGGTAATGCACTGTCTGCCAGCACATCGTGGAGAGGAAATTACGGACGAAGTTATCGATGGCCCCCATTCCATCGTATACGACCAGGCAGAAAATAGGCTTCATGTAGAAAAAGCCCTTTTAAAACTTTTGTTAAGAAAATAAAAAACTATTAAATAACTATGAGAGTTGACAACCGAGCGCGTGACGAGTTGCGTCCATTAATCATCAAAAGGCACTTTACCAAATACGCCCCAGGCTCTGTGCTTGTAGAGGCAGGCAATACCAAGGTAATCTGCACGGCATCTATAGAAGAAACCGTACCCCCTCATATAAAAAACACCGGTGAAGGCTGGCTTACGGCAGAATATTCATTACTGCCAGGTTCCACGCCCATAAGAGCTCCTCGGGAATCTGTTAAGGGGAAATTAACGGGGAGAACCCATGAAATCCAAAGGCTCCTCGGACGTTCTCTGCGTTCAATCATTAATCTTGCGCTGTTAAAGGAACGGACTATCTGGATTGACTGCGATGTTATTCAGGCAGACGGCGGTACACGCACCGCAGCTATTACGGGAAGTTACGTAGCATTGATAGACGCTGTACAATGGCTCATGAGTAAAAACCTTGTTAAAGAAAACCCCGTCCTGAATAGTATTGCAGCCGTAAGTGTTGGAATTGTGAATAATGATGTCCTCTTAGACCTCTGCTACGCAGAAGATGCTGCTGCACAGGTAGACATGAATATTGTTATGACAGGTAATGGCAAATTTATTGAAATACAGGGCACTGGTGAAGAATATACCTTTAATGACGAACAACTGGCAGAAATGCTGAATATGGCAAAAAAAGGCATCCGCAAAATCACCGAAATTCAAAGGAAGACATTGGAAATTAATGATTAAATCTTTATTCTGGGAAATAATATGTCTTCAATAGTAAATGAGATACACGCAAAAACTATTGTTATTGCTACGCAAAATGAAAAAAAGAAAAAGGAGATTGCAGAGATTCTCAAAAATGTCCCTGGTATTTTGCTTCGCGGCGTTGAGGATTTTCCCTTTCTACCTGAAGTGGAAGAAGACGGGAACAGCTTCCGGAAAAATGCGATAAAAAAGGCAACCACCCTTGCCACGGCTTGTAATACCTGGGCAATGGCAGACGATTCGGGACTTGGAATCGATGCCCTGAACGGACGCCCCGGCATCTATTCAAGCAGATATGCGGGTCCAAATGCAACCGACGAAAAGAATATTGAGAAGGTGTTATCCGAACTGAGGGGTGTGCCAAAAGAAAAACGTACGGCCAGATTTGTTTGTTCCATTGCCATTGCCAGTCCACATCAATTATTATTTGTAGCAGAAGGCCGATGTGAAGGCCTTATCACCGAACAACCCAGAGGGAAAGGCGGGTTTGGATATGACCCGATCTTTTATGTGCCTGATTACAATCAAACCTTTGCCGAACTAAATCCGCTAACCAAAAACAGTATCAGCCACCGTGCAAAAGCACTCGATCAGTTTAAAGAACAGATAATCCCTCTGATTCAAAGGTTTTAAAATTATTCCTTTATCAATCCCTTACCCTGCGCTTCTTTCCAGTATTGATCAACCATTGCCTGTATTTTTGCAAGTGTTTCTTCCTGCCGCACCGGTTTAAAGAGATGCGAAAATCGTCCCTGTCCTTTCAGGTACTCTTCAACTGGCTTGAATTTTCGCGGAACAACCGTATGCATCACCTCACCATAAACGGCCTCTTTCAACGCCCAAATGCCCGTATCAACTGCTAATTTCGCAAACAGGACAGAGTGGGATGGGTCTGTTGCCCATCCGGGTGGACACGGAGAAAGGTTTATAAAGAGTTTTGGGCCTTTGTATTGTTCTGCCTTTTTAAACTTATTGATTAAATCAACTGGATGTGCCGGTGAGATCGTGGCAAGATACGGTGGTTTGTGACTCCTCCATATTTCAAAGAGGTTTTTTTTGGAGAGCGTCGTCCCTGTCGGACTTATCTTTCCTGCCGGCGTTGTTCCTGTCTTTGACGCAAAGGGTGTCGCCCCTGACCACTGAAAGCCCGTATTCCCGTATGCCTCGTTATCGTAACAGATGTAATAGAAATCAAGGTTACGGTATATAGACCCGGATGTGGATGCAAGACCTATGTCGTAAGCGGCGCCATCACCCGTCAGCACAACCACCTTCAAATCCTCTGTGGGGTCGAGCCTCTCCTTTCTTATCAATATATCCAGGGCATCCCTTACACCCTGTGCGCCAGCAGGGGCACAAGCCATTGCCGTATACAGCCACGAATTCTGAAAAGGTGTAAATGGATAAATAGAAAGAAGGGTAAAACATCCAGCGGCATTTATAATTACCGTCTTTTTTCCCAGAACCTTCAGACAGTGCCTCAATGCCAGAAGACCCCCGCATCCCGCACACATAGGTGTACCCGGGAAAATATCCTCCTCCGTAGGAATGTCTTTTATAGATTTTAAAGGTAGTAATTCCATTGTAGTGAATTCCAATTTCAACTCGTTCCCAAACAGAGTTTTGGAGCAAGCAAATAAAGTTATTCCTACGCAGTCCCCCTTAATAAAGGGGGATTCAGGGGGTTGTGTTTTACCCGGGGTTATTTTACAACCCCCTAGCCCCCTAGTTTCTAAGGGGGATTCTCTCTGCCTTATGTTGTATAACCCGCTTGAATAAAATGAAAATTCCTATACTATAAATTTAAATTCGAAATCTCAAATTACAAATTTCAATATCCAAATGTCCCAAACTATTCTTTGTGCCCTCTGCGCTCCCCATTTCCATGAGGACAGGCCTTTGCGGTGAACCATTACCGTTTCCCCGCCATCTTCTTCAACCTATCCATCTCCTTCCATTCCGTCTCTGTGTAAAGGAGACGAGGGGCTGGAACCTCTCCGGTACTAGCTGCCTTAATCAAACTATCAAAAATAAACTCGAATTCCTGAGGACTTATATTTTTCCCTCCGAGTCCGCCAACAAAGGAAAGCAAAAGCGGCTTATCCTTCTGATTACATATGGCGCTGGCAATCTCTGAATAGATAATACCCCCCTTCCCAACGCTGATATTCTGGTCCACGACGGCTACAGCCTTCGCTCCTTTAATCGCCATAACAATATCCGACTCTGGAAATGGTCGTAAGAGTCTCAACTTCAAAAGCCCGGCTTTAATACCATTCTTCCGTGCGCTATTTACTGCTGCCTTTCCGAGGGTTGAAAACGAGTTCGACATAATCAGTATATATTCGGCATCGTAGGTCATATACCCTTCGATAGTATTATAGGTTCGACCAAAAATTTTGCCAAATTCCTCAGATACCTCGTCATAAACCTCCAGTGCCTTCCGGCTGGCAAGGTGCATCTGGTATTTGAAATACGAATATGCATGCCCGCCAATGACCGCCACACCCTGCGCCATAGGCTGACTTGCCTTGAAAAAGGCATGCTTGGGCTGATACGCCGGCAAATATTTTCTGACCCTTTCCAAATCCGGTATTTCTACCGGTTCTCGTGTAAAGGAGAGATGAAACCCGTCCATATTCACAAACACTGGGAGAAGGACTCGCTCCTCCTCTGCCAGTTTATATGCCATCAGAATAGAATCAAGCACCTCCTGGCATGTCTCGCAGTGAATCTGCAAAAACCCAGAATCCCGTGCGGCAAGGATGTCGTTATGGTCGGGTTCAAGGGTTATTGGGGATGATAACCCCCTTGACACATTTACCATCACAAGCGGTACGCGCCATCCTGCTACAGAATAGAGCATCTCAAAACCATAGAGGAGCCCCTGACTCGATGTTGCCGTAAATACCCTCACCCCGGTTGCTGAGGCAGCCCCTGCTGCAGCAATCATCGAATGTTCTGAATCCACCGTAACGAACCTGGCATCCAGAATACCGTCAGAAATCCATTTTGCAAGGGTCTCGATAATCTCTGTCTGGGGCGTTATCGGGTAAGCCGGAATATAATCAACCTCTGCCAGCCTCACCCCCCACGCAGCCGCCGCATTGCCCGTAAGCATTTCCCTTGTCATTGCAATGTTATCTCTCTCATATTTTCATTTTTTACAATCCAAAACATTAAACAATAATCGTAGGGGCAGGTTTGAAACCTGCCCCTACAAAACCACGCAAAATAATACAAATCCTGTATTTATTTTTTGCCAAATATCGCCTCTTCAAAATCATCCCATTGATTGTCATCAGCCGTAGGGGTGGGTTTGAAACCCACCCCTACATTATCCATGTCCATTAAAATATTCATGGTTGCCATGCATGCACCCGCACCCTTTCTATTGCCTTTACGGAACATTCCTCAACACGACCATGCATCCCGTGCAATTATCGTAATTCGCATAATGGAATCGAGCAATACAGCAACGGAACATTTGTTTGGGTGGCATGGGCAAACAATCCCTGTTCAAATCATACAGGGACATGGTTTGTCATTGCCACCCTTCCCAAGTCATTTAAAGCGGAACAAATTGCAAACACGCTCACAGGTGGCGTTCTGCTATAATCCGATTATGTCAGAGTATAATTAGAAACGCCGTCCTCCACCGCCACCTTGCCTGCCTCCACCCCGGCGTCCTTCCGGGCGAGGGCGGGCTTCATTAACATTGAGCGCTTTTCCCTTTAACATTGTGCCGTTCAACCCGTTGATTGCAGCCTGGGCTTCAGCCTTAGATTGAATCTCCACGAATCCGAATCCCTTTGATTCCCGGCTGAACATATCTTTTATGATAGTAACGGATTTAACCTGTCCGAATGCCTCAAAAGCCTTTTGCAAATCCTCTTCGGTTGTATCGCTCGACAAACTGCCTACGAATATATTCATTTTCTCCTCCTTAATGGATTTTCGTCTAACTCGTTCATATCCAAACCAAGCTTGGATATACCTTTCTCTGGCGGAACTATCCCCTTACCTCCCTTCCTTAATTTGTGTTTAAGTCGTCCAACCAACTTATAGTATTACCTTTTTATTTTTAGCAGGGGCAGGCTTGAAACCTGTCCCTACAATATTCATGGTCACCATGCATGCACCTCCCGCCTCCTCTCAATTGCCTTTACGGGACATTCCTCAAAACAGATCATACATCCTTTACAGTTATCGTAGTCCGTATAGGGGAAGCCATCTCCATTCACAGCAATGCAGCCATCGGGACATCTGGCAACGCAGGTCATACACTTGGTGCAGATATCGTAATTCCAGACAGGCTTAAATACCCGCCAGTTACCGGTCTTTCGCAAAGGAGTATTCCCTGTCG
>JANLHY010000700.1 GCA_024653795.1 Candidatus Brocadiaceae bacterium
GTGTCGTAATCGATTTGAAATTCAAGGTATACTATAGCCATTTTCTATTTCATAACACACAGAAAGGAATGGCTCGTGAATACAGGGATAACTATTTTCTCACAAATAATGGATTTCTTACCTATGCATGAATTTCGCAAATGTGTTCAACGTTACGAAGGCAATTACAAAGTAAAAAGCTTTTCCTGTTTTGATCAATTTCTCTGTATGGCATTTGCTCAATTAACCTACAGAGAAAGCCTCCGGGATATAGAGGTTTGCCTGCGCTCGATGCAAGAGAAACTCTACCATCTGGGAATTCGTGGTAAGATTTCTCGCAGTACTCTGGCAGATGCAAACGAGAGCAGGGACTGGCGCATCTACGCTGATTTTGCTCAAGTATTGATTCATAGAGCAAGAGACCTCTATCGTAATGATGAATTTTGTATAGACCTTGATCAGACCGTCTATGCTCTGGATTCTACAACGATTGACTTATGTCTTTCCCTTTTTCCCTGGGCAAAATTTAGAAAGCATAAAGGCGCGATAAAGCTACATACTCTCATGGATTTACGCGGTAGCATTCCTTCCTTTATCAAGATTACAGACGGTAAAGTTCATGATATAAACGTTCTTGACGATCTTATTCCAGAGCCGGGTTCTTTCTACGTAATGGATCGTGGGTATCTTGACTTTGCACGATTGTATAACCTAACCTTGTGCTTAGCATTCTTTGTTACGCGCTCCAAAACAAATCTCAAATTTCGCAGAATCTACTCCCATCTGATTGATAAATCTCTCGGTCTGATATGCGATCAAACCATAGTTCTTTCAAATGCTGACTCAGCAAAAGACTATTCAGAAAAGTTACGACGCGTAAGCTATTACGATGCTGAAAATCAGAAAAAGCTTACTTTCCTGACGAACAACTTTACCCTTCCAGCCATTACCATTGCGCTTATTTACAAATCTCGCTGGCAGATTGAGTTGTTTTTCAAGTGGATTAAACAACACTTGAGAATAAAGGCATTTTACGGTACTTCTGAAAACTCAGTAAAAACTCAAGTGTGGATTGCAATCTCAATATATGTCCTCGTTGCAATTGTCAAAAAGCAGATGAACTTAGACCTTAGCCTCTACACAATTTTACAAATCTTCAGTGTTACTCTATTTGAGAAAGTCCCCATTTTACAAGTACTTACGAATTCCGATTGCAAAAACGAACCTTACGTTCCTTATAACCAATTGTCTTTATTCAACTTATAACCGGACACTAGTGT
>JANLHY010000718.1 GCA_024653795.1 Candidatus Brocadiaceae bacterium
GTTGCGGCTGCAGCAATTTACTTTTTTGGTTGGTGCGTCGTAAGTATTATCGCTGCTTCAATGCTGTTTGCTTTCTTGACGGAGTGGAGCATGGCTTCCATGCGAAAGGGGAAGATAAGCTATGCATGTTTTGTTACAGCTGGAATTTATGCGCTTTCTCTTCCACCGACCACGCCGTTGTGGATAGTCGCAGTTGGCGCGATTATCGCTATTTTATTTGCGAAAGAGATGTTTGGAGGATTCGGCAAAAATGTATTTAACCCTGCTATTGTTGGGCGGGCCTTCGTTTTTGTTTGCTTTCCAATTGAATTAACAGGTCAATTTGTACCAGTATTTACAGAATTTCCAGGTGGATTTGGCCACTGGAATATTACAGCTTTAGGACAACCTCCGCAATATATTGCTGAAGCAGGACTGAAAGTTGTTGATGCAATAACCTCAGCAACACCTATGTGGGCGCATCGAAATTATGGTTACGATAGTTCAATTCTTTCCCTGTTCCTTGGCAATATAGGAACAATCTTTGAATACGAAGGCCAAAGAATGGTCCTGGGCGCTGGTTCAATGGGTGAGGTTTCGGCGCTGGTAATAATGTTTTCGTGCGCTTATTTGTTATGGACCAAAACCGCAAATTGGCGCTTGATCTCATCGACATTACTAGGGGCTTTAATCTCCTCGATTGTTTTCAGGTACGCTTTCGGCATTAAAACCGTTCCGGAACCACTTTTTACCTTCTTTTCCGGCGCTCTCTTTTATGCGGCTGTCTTTATGGTTACCGATCCGATCAGCGCACCCAAAGCTACTTTGTCGCAGTGGATTTATGGCTTCTTCATTGGAACAATGATTGTTGTTTTTCGTTACAAAAGTATTTTTTCCGGCGGTGCGGGATTTTCCATTTTACTTGGCAATATATTGGCTCCGTCTCTTGATTTATGGATTAAACGTATGAAAAGCCCTAACAAAGGAACTGCATTGGATAGCAAAGGGGCATCGCCATGAAAAAAACATCTCCCGCATATATTCTTGGCTTCATGATAGCCATTTGTACCGTATTTGGCACCGGCATTGCCTCCGTTCATTATGCAACCCTTGATATGCTCATCAAAAATGAAAAACTGCATAAGAACAGGACCATATGCCGCGCATTTAATCTCCCAGTTGCCGAGGCTTCGGCTGATGCCTTCCAAAAAGCAATTGATGATAACATTACCTATGAGCAAATAACCTATCAAGGGCGCACATGGGATGTCTATAAAAGAAAGGATACTGGGAATATC
>JANLHY010000721.1 GCA_024653795.1 Candidatus Brocadiaceae bacterium
CTGTCGGTATGTCATCTGCAAAATAGTTTTCCTTATTCATGCCGTTTTTGCTATTTGTATGTTTCTCGAAGATTATTATGAAGTTGGGAAGTTGAGAAGTTGAGAAGTTGGGAAACAAAAGGTCTCTGCTTTTATATCCATTGCATTTAATTTTCCCAAAATTTGTTCATACTCATAATGAAGCCTCTCAAAGGTTTGTTTATCTACATAATTACAAGCAATGGAAAATTCTAACCATGTCTGTGTTTCAGAAGCTTCCTGCATTGCGTCCGTTAGCTTATTTTTAAAAACAGCTATATACCTCCTTTTTCTCCAGGATTCTGAGAGGTTTGTACAAACCGAACGTGAAGATTTTCTGATCTGGTCTGTAAGTGAATATTTTTCTTCAGATGGAAATGTTTTTGTAATCTGAAATATTTCCATAGCACACTTGAAAGCCAATTTATATACTTCCAAATCTCTGACACTTTCTATCTTCATTTTCTTTCTCCTTAATTATTTTACCATCCCAACCTCACAACTTCTCAACCTCTCAATTTCTATCCTCAACTTCCACCAATTTCTCTTCCAGCACTTCTTTCGTGTACAAGGATGTGTACAATCCATTGATTTTGATAAGCTGTTCGTGTGAACCCTTTTCGACGATCATACCGTCTTGCATAACCACAATCATGTTAAAGTCTCTAATTGCAGGTAGTCTGTGGGTTACAACGAGCAAAGTTCTATCTGGGAATTTTTTTAATATATTTCTAATAATAGTTTGTTCTACTCGTGAGTCTACGGCGGAAAGGCAATCATCCAGGATAATAATGTTTGGATTAATAGCCAGCGCCCGCGCAATGGTAATCCTCTGCTTTTGCCCACCTGACAGGTTGATCCCCCGTTCACCCAGATAACTTTCAAACCGGTAGGGAAGTTCCTGAATTTCCGATTCAATTGCAGCCATACGAGCCATCTCCTCAACATTATTACCGGGGCATGCTGTTTCTACTCCGAATAATAAGTTGTCTGCAATCCTCTCTGAAAATAAGAACGTATCCTGTGGGACATAGCCGATGTGCCTCCTTAAAATCTTGATGTCTATCGTATTAATATCAACACCGTCTATAAAGAGACTCCTGTCACTTACAGGAATCATGCGTGAAAGCATACTTACCAATGTCGATTTCCCGCTTCCTATCGGACCTACAATGGCGACACGTTGTCCTGCAATAATTTTTAGGTTTATACCTTTTAATACCCATTCCTTTTGGTTATCATACTGAAAATTTATGTCTCTGAATTCGATCTCACCCTTAGGTACAAATTGTCGTGTAGCATCAGCTTTTGAAATGATCTCAGACCTTTCATCCATCACCTCGTCGATACGCTTCATGGAGGCATTGCCACGTTGCAAGAGGGATAAACACCAGCCAATGGCAGTCATGGGCCAGACCATCATTGAAATATAACGCTGAAAGGCAACGAGCGTACCCAATGTAATAGCGCCCTCAAGTACCATCTTCCCACCCATGAAAAGCAATAGAATGACCCCCATGTACGTAATGTACTCGAACACAGGCCCCAGGAGTGATTGTGGGATGGCAAGTTTCAGATTTTTCTTCATAAAATCCTTACACAGATTCCTGAGTAAGCGTTCTTCCTGTCGGGACATATTAAAGGATTTTACAATACGAATACCTGACGTATTTTCCTGCACCTTTTCGCTGATCCTCGAAAATTGTTCCTGAACGTCACGGAACCGCTTATCAATAACATCCTTGATTTTATAAGCAATATAAGGTGTTAGCGGCATCAACAGGAATGTATAGAAGGAAAGTTTGGGGGATAAATAGATAATGATCGGAGGCACCACAAAAAAATAAAATATGGCGTCCAAACCGATCAGCAGCCCAGGCCCAACAGCCATGCGGACAGCGCCAATATCGTTTGTAGCCCGTGACATGAGATCGCCCGTCTTGTATTTTTGAAAGAATTTCCTGGAGAGTGTTTCAATATGCCCAAAGAAGGCCATGCGGAGGTCATAATCGCATCGGAATGACGTCCCGATAAAATGTATCCGCCAAAGGTATCGACAGACACCCTGAAGAAAACTCACCAGGATAAAAAGACCGGCGAGGACTGCAATCTTTTGGAGATTTACCTCAGTTGAAAAAACATCTATCGCTCTTTTGATAATGAGCGGGGGAAGGATATTGATGATATCTACGGCAATCAGCGATAAGGTACCGATGATGAAGTACCGCTTATACTTCTTTACGAAAACCCTGTAGATAATACTTCTTTCCCAAAACTCCCTTACTTTTTTAAATCTCATCTTTATTTCTTCAAAATTATATCTGTATTTTTATGAATTTGTTTATACAATAGCAATCTATAAATACTACACAAAAATTCTAATTTATCACAATTTTATTTGATTGATATGGGAAAAAGTGTCTTGAGAGAAACAGTCTATGCATTCAATAATAACGATACCGTTGCCACGTATGACTTCGATATGGATGTGTGGCATCCAAATCGTGCTAAAATGGCATCAATAGTATGCGAGATATTACCCTTTAATAAGGATGGAAATTTAAAATTCCTGGATTTAGGCGTTGGAACGGGATACCTGTCTCGCAGGATTATTGAAACGTTTCCCAATGCAACGATTATCGCCATAGATGCTGCCGAGCTTATGATAGAAAAGGCACAAATAAGACTTCAGGATCATCTCAAACAGGTCACATTCAAACTCTCCACTTTCCAGGAACTGCCGGACAAAGAAAATACGCTCTCTAACCTGGATGCTGTAATCTCTTCCTTTGCCCTCCACCATTTATACAGGGAAGAAAAACTGACACTCTTTAAATATATCCGCTCGATATTGAAACCCAATGGCTGGTTTTTTAACTGTGATATATTTAAGACTGCTGATGCAGTGCTTGAGGCCAGATTCCGATATCTTCACCACCTGGGAATACAACAGAGGTTAAAAAGAATTAAGGATATAGAGAAACCCCTTGACCTAATCTCATCTGAACTGGCAGAAAAAGAGAAAAAGGATGGCGATCATCCTTTATTCCTTACGGATGACCTACAAGTCCTTACAGATGCCGGATTCCGGACAGCAGAGTGTTTTTGGAAGGAATACCGGGAAGCGGTGTATGGTGGGGTAAAATGATTCGCCTAAATAATGTAAGCCTCGCTTTTGGCAGCAGAGCCATTTTCGATAATGTTTCTCTGCACATCCGGAGAAACGACAGGATCGGCTTAATCGGTCCTAACGGCACTGGTAAATCCACGCTCTTCAAACTCATTTGCCGCCTAACAGAACCAAGTGAAGGCGATCTTGTTTTTGCCAAAGATACCAGTATTGGATACCTTCCCCAGGAAGGTTTTGTCTTTAAGAAAAAAACCATCTTCGATGAAGCCAGTTCGGCTTTTGATGATGTACTCCACCTGAAAAGCCAGATTGATGAAATTCATACACAATTAGAAAATCCCTCTATATCTATGCAGGAAGAAGACCATCAGTTGCTCCTGGACCAATACGCACACCTGCAACATCAATTTGAAGTTGTCAATGGCGCCAAGGTCGATAAAGAGACGGGCAAGGTTTTGAAAGGGATGGGATTTAAAGAATCGGATTTTGGAAAGAACATCGATACATTCAGCGGCGGATGGCAAATGCGAGTAGCCCTTTCAAGGCTGTTACTCCAGGATCCCAACCTCCTTCTCCTTGACGAACCAACAAACCACCTGGATATCGATTCTATCCTTTGGTTAGAAGATTACCTCAGAGGGTATAAAGGCGGACTGATTATCATTTCACACGATCGGACATTTCTTGACCGGAACATTACCAAGGTTTGGGAAGTAGAAAAAGGAAAGATTTATGAGTACTATGGCAATTATTCCTTTTATGAGGCCGAAAAAGAAAACCGGGCAAATATGCAAACGGCACGCTATGTCAATCAGCAGAAAAAAATTAAGGAAGTGGAACGCTTTATAGAACGATTCCGGGCAAAGAATACAAAGGCATCACAGGTGCAGAGCCGAATCCTCATGCTCGAAAAGATGGAAAAGGAAGAATTGCCTGAAAATACCACAAAACAGGTTAAATTCAAATTCCGCACATCAAAACAAAGCGGCGTAACCGTACTGGATGTAAAAGACGTTTCGCATGAATACGACGGACGTTTGATCTTTCACGATATTTGCCTTTCGATAGAACG
>JANLHY010000727.1 GCA_024653795.1 Candidatus Brocadiaceae bacterium
AAATAATATTATTGACGGCTTGCGACTTTCCCATAGCGCCAGCAATGTTCCAAAGTCAGTGTCTGCAGAAATGAGTATGCGATTTTCTTCGGCAGCCCGACGAAGAATAGTATCGTCATCTGCAGATTGTAATCCATATTCACGAACATGTACCGTATCATGTCCTGCTTTACGGAGACCGTCAGCAAGTAATGGTGAAAGGGCATTCTGCACCAGAAAATTCATTTTGACGTTACCAGCGGAATTTCGCGTTCTCTCACTGCCTCAGAGGCATACCGTAATGATTCCTTGATATCCTCATGTTCCAGGTCGGGAAAAGCTTTTAATATTTCTTCTTCTGACATGCCATCAGCAACCATACCAACAATTGTTGAAACAGGTATACGAAGCCCTCGAATACAGGGAACACCACCCATCTGGTTTGGATTAACAGTAATGCGAGTAAACTTCATTTATTCACCTCCTCTAATAATTTTAGCAAAATATCTCATCGATTATCCATTTCAAATACAAACTTCATGAATATACATTTTTTCTCTATTTTTATCCATATTTATAATACACCCCAAATCCCCCTCTCGGGTAATTAAAATCCACCGCACCTTTGGGGCAGGCGAATTTGCAACTCCCACATTCAAGGCATCCCTCATAATTATGGATAATTTCTCCCCTTTCAAGGGTAAACCTCTTTGATGGGCAGAATCTGAGGCATGGTTTATCAATGCATTGCCTGCATATGCTGGTTTCTACTTTTATATGCTTTTCTTTATCAACCTCAAAGCTTATGAGCCCAAGTTGATCTTCAATGCTGATATTCATAAGTAGTATAAAGAATTACCACGGATGGACACGGATAAGCACGGATAACAAACCATAAAAAATCTGCGTTTATCTGCGTTAATCTGTGGCTAATTAAATTTTATTATAATGACCTGAGACCTTTTATCAAATCCCGAATTATCTGAATCCGCGTCCCCTTTGTTTCTTCTAATAGTTCATCAAATAGCCTTTTCTTTGGCCCTTTTACCAGAGCTAATCTGTGGAATAGTTTGCATGCAAGTTCAGGATACACCGAGTAAAGTCTGGTATTTTGCAGAAATGCTGGTGATCTTTTGAAGGTACGCATGTCTGCAAGCACAAAATCGTTTTTCAGCAGGTACTCATAATGCGAAAGACTTTTCTTTGAAAAATCACTTTTTCCCATTGCAATTTTTACAGCCTCCGCAGCAGCCATTCCAGAGGCAATAGCCATATCCATACCTCTCAGCGTAATACCACTATTTACCAACATACCAGCGGCGTCTCCTACAACAAGCAGACCGTCGCTGAAAAGCCCTGTGCGAGAGGCCTCTGGGATTACATGTGCAGAATATTCCAATAGTTTACCGCCTGCAATCAGTTTTGCTATTGCAGGATTCGAGTTGAACTCCCTCATTAGCTCATAGGCTTCGACTTTGCTTTCAATGAGCTGATTTACATAGACTACGATACCGAGAGAGAGACTTGTCCTGTTAGTATAGACAAAAGCGCCTCCCGGGATTTGCCTCGTGCACTGCCCTATAAAAAGCTGGGCTGCGCCTTCTTCACTGGCGAGGTTGAATCTTTCCTCAATAACTTTTTCAGGCAGTTCTATTATCTCCTTCATGCCGATCACAAATTCTTTTGCCAGGAATTTCTTAAGGCCTGCCTTCTCTGCCATAAGGGAGACAGCGCCATCTGCAGCAATAACCACATTCGCTTCAAGCTTATCTGTGCCTGCAACAATGCCAACAACCCTTTTATCCTTCCACAAAAGATCATCAACCCTGATATTGGGTATCAGAGTAGCCCCCGCTTCCACCGCCTTGTTCGCAAACCATTGATCAAATTTTGCCCGGAGAACTGTAAAGCTGTTCGGAGGGTCAAGCAGTTCCTCATCCTGGAAATCAAGCGTAACGGAAGATTTATTGGATAGCAAAGTCAGTTTTTCTCGGCTAACCTTGCGTTCCACAGGGGCTTCTTTCCAAAAGTCGGGGATGAGCCTGTTTAGGGCATAGGCATACATCCTGCCGCCCATTACGTTTTTTGCCCCAGGATACTTGCCTCTTTCAACCATCAGGACGTTGAATCCCATCTTTGCAAGCGAATAGGCTGCTGAGCTGCCAGCGGGTCCTGCCCCAACGATGATAGCATCGAACTTTTCAGGCATTATTAAACTTTTATAAATTCTTTAGCCGCAGATGAACACTGATAAACGCGGATGTTGGAAATACGCAGACATTGGTTCTGTTGGCATTTCCTAAACCTTTCAAAGACCATTAACTATCCTCTTAATCTCCACCTTTGGCTAACTGAAATTGATCAGCAAACAAAGTTTTAGGCCTGTAATTTTAAGATAGTTCAAACACTGCGCAATATGGATTTCATCGAATTCTTTAACAGCTTTTAATTCAACTATAATCTCATTTTCAACCAAAATATCTGCAAAATAATCACCAACTAATTCATCTTTGTAGTAAACTTTCAAAGACGCCTGTTGTTGTGTTTTTAGCCCTTTTAAATTAAGTTCTCTATTCAAAGCATTCTCATAGACTTTTTCAAGAAAACCTGCTCCAAGGACATTACTTACCTCAAATGCTGCCCCAATAATCTTCTTTGATAATTCATTTAATCTGTGTTCATTAGCGTTCATCTGCGGTTCCTAATTTCTTCAGTCATGTCTCTGCCTAAAGACCTGAAAGGTCGTAAGAATATAGCAGGGGGTTCACCCCGTTAGATAACAGATATCCAAACAGGAGACATAATGAAAACCTCACAAGTTTTTCCAAAGTCACGCTACTCACTACAACACAATATCTAACGGGGTGAAGCCCCCTGAAATTGAAAAAATGATAGAAGACATAAGCCCCAAAAGGGCGAAAGGATATCCCATTATTACCGTATAATTTTTATTGTATTCAATGCTATATTTGTTGAGGAACTCGATAAATTCCCCTTGAAAAGATTTTTTACGATGGTGATCTTGTTGGCTTCGAATATACTAAATTATCGCATTTTCCGATGATTTGCTTATCGAAAATGCCCCATATCCATCCTGCCAGCCAAAATAAAACTCCTTTTTCTTTCGCCCCTTCGGGGCTTGATATTTTTTTCTCTCTTTTTGTCAGAGGGCTTCACCCTCTGCTATATCCTTACGGCCTTTCAGGCCTATAAGGACACTTTTGTTTCGAGTAATTGCTCATATTAAATTGTTTTATTACTTGCGGGTTCAAGTTTGCAACTTGAACCCAATTATTTTGCAAGGTAAAAAAATCTTGAAAATAACCAAATCAAGGGTTCCGGTTGCAAACTTGAACCCGCAGGAGGACATTTTGGAGAACCTCTGGCTTTTTGTCTATTATACCAAAATCTCCTTTTACCCTTTGAATATATCAACCAAAATCACACCTAACAGGCAGGGGTTTGCTAAGTAGCAGTTTATAAACACTTCACTATCCCGCAGCACAGGAATTGAGTAACGATTTACAATTTCGATCCAGCACCTCGCCAACCATTTCCGGAAAACCGACGCTGGCTGCTATTTTTTCTGCCCACCATGTCATAATTTAGACGTATTTACAATTTTTGTTTTAAGGACTTCAATCGTCAAAGTTGGTGTCTCACGGTGCAACATTGTATGGCAGTTTGGACAAACTGGGCGAAGATCATTAATTGGATCAACTTCGTAACTGTCTCCAATTTTAGAAATTGGTGTCAAATGGTGAACGTGAACAAAACCTTTTCCTAATTGTCCGTATTTTTTTTCAAAGTCAAAATTGCACACAGAACAGGTTGTCCCCCAGTGGTCTACACACCGTTGTCTTGCCACTGGATTTCTTTCATAAGAGTTTACTGTTACTATCCGTTTAATACCTTCTAAAAATTTTTGGCTCGTGTCAACTGGAAGTTCTTCCGGTAGGTGAAAGTCACCTGTCAAAGAAAGTTCTTCTAATGCACTTGTTAGCTCGTCCTTTAATTTCCAAACAAAAAATGTCCCTTCAGTCCATCCGTCAAAGAATAAGTCCCAAAACTTATACTTTTTGTTTTGTCTTATGCTTAACTGAATGTCATATTTTTTTGCTATTCTTTTTCCAAGCCTTCCTATTTGTCCATTTGCTACAACTTTGTTTTTATAACCTAAAATTTTTGCTACTTGTGTTGCTGTGGCTTGATGATTTTCAAATGAGTAAAGCGTTTGAAATAGCAGTAAGTCGTCCTGCCTGGTTATATCAGAGTCGAGTAGAATTTCTTTGAATTGCTTTTTGGTAATGTTTGTCGCCATAAAATAGCAGCTAACTCGTTTATATCTGAACTTGAGTTCGTTTATCCTTCCATTCTGGTATTATATCTGCAATTAAGGTCGTCTATGCCTCTATTTGGATTAACAGCAAAAATCATATACCTTTAAACTTTGGCTTTGGCTTTCGCTTTTCCAGAAAGGCATTTATGCCTTCCAGACGGTCTTGTGTATTAAAGCATTGGGCAAAGAGGTTTATTTCTTTCTCAAGACCTTCTTTTATTTCCTGATTTTCGTTAATCAATTTCTTTGCCATCTTAACGGCAATTGGGCCTTTTTGCGCTATAGTCATAGCCATTTCTTCTGCCTTTGCCAGCAGTTCTTCATCTTTTACCACCCTGTTGACAAGTCCGATGGATTCTGCCTTGATTAAAGAAGTGCGGAGCATTCAAATATAAATCTTTTAGACTGTGTTCGGCGAAATCGTACCTTGTTTTATAGACTAACTATCTCTACATTTATCCGTTCTTTTACATCGTGTTCCTTTTCGAGGAGGCGATCTATCTCTTCAAGAACCTTTGCGTGAAAATAACGCTCACCACATTCAGAACAGACTTCTGCATTCACATTCTCAACTATATATAACTTGCCATGAAGCCAGTGTTGCCTTTTAACCTTCTTTTTTACTGCTTGTCCTCCACAAAATTCACAAATCATATTTCCTCCTTTAAAACATATACTGTTATTATAATAAGGCTCCCATCTTCTTTGTATCTACAAATGACATGAATTTGTCTACCATCAGTAACAGTTCCTTCAATTCTATATCTTGTTCCCCTTATATCTTCTGTCAGCTTCTTTTCAATCGTCCCTTTAAGAATGGCATTCTCTATATCAATTCTCTCCAAGCCATCATCCAGCATCTCATCTTCTGCATGTGATGATATGTAGTAGTCCTTGTCAATAATCTTCTTCCTAATCCTCTGTATCCCTGACATTCCAGCCTCTCAAGGTGTCATTTCGCCCAAATTGTTCTTATTAGATTTGATATTACATCCGAAATTAAAATTGTATGTATCTCTATTTTGATTGACGGCATAAATCATATACCTTTAAATTCTGGCTTTCTTTTTTCCAGAAATGCGTTTATGCCTTCTGGTCGATCTCGTGTTGCAAAGCATTGGGCAAAGAGGTTTATTTCTTTCTCAAGTCCTCTCTCTATTTCCTGATTTTCGTTGATCAGGGTTTTGGCCATCTTAACGGCAATGGGGGCTTTTTGCGCTATAACCTGAGCCATTTCTTCTGCCGCTATCATTAATTCTTCATCCTTTACTACCCTGTTGACTAGTCCAATAGATTCAGCCTCTTTTGCATCTATAATTTTACCAGTTAGAATCATTTCCTTTGCCCTTGCTATGCCAACGAGTCTACTAAGTCGTTGCGTCCCCCCGAAACCGGGAATGAGACCGAGATTCACTTCGGGCTGACCAAATTTTGCAGCTTTACCCGCTATTCTTATATCACAGGCAATGGCTAATTCGCACCCGCCGCCGAGCGCAAAGCCGGTTATTGCTGCAATTACGGGTTTACCCATATTCTCAATCTGATTGATGACCTTATGACCCCACCTGCAAAAGGATTCTATTTCTTCAGGTTTTATTTCGTTCATCTCCTTTATATCAGCGCCAGCGCAGAAGTCTTTGTTCCCGGTTATGATAACAACTCTTATCTGCAAGTCATTTTCAAGGCACGTGAGAGTATCTCCCAGTTCGTGAAGCATTTTTCTGTTCAGGGCGTTTCGGGCTTCCAATCTGTTTATGGTGATAATTCCGATTTCTTTTTTCTTCTCAACCGTTATGTGCTCATTTCCTGTATCCATAAAATCCCTCTCCGCTTTTTTTCCCAAGTTTTCCGTCCGCTACCATTCTTTCCAACAGTGGACAGGGTCGGTACTTCTCCCCTAACTCCTCATGAAGTACCTCAAGTATTGCCAGACAAACATCGAGTCCAATAAAATCTGCGAGTTCAAGCGGCCCCATGGGATGGTTTGCCCCTAATTTCATAATCGTATCAATGCCTTCCCTGGAAGCGACTCCTTCCTGCAGGCAGTAGATCGCATCATTTATCATGGGCATGAGTACACGGTTTGAGACAAAGCCAGGGAAATCATTCACAATAACGGGTATCTTCCCCATCTTTTCTGCAACGGCAGTTATTATACTGACAGTTTCCCTGGAGGTACGAAGACACTGAACCACCTCTACCAGTCGCATGATATAAGCTGGATTCATGAAGTGCATGCCTGCGAACCGTTCGGGTCTTTCTGTAACCAGAGCAAGCCTTGTTATGGAAATAGAAGATGTGTTCGAGGTAAAAACCGTTTCTTCATCACAGAGGATATCCAGTTCTTTAAAAATCTGTTTTTTTATATCCTCTTTTTCAAGCACTGCCTCGATTATCAGATCGGTATTTCTACAGTCTTCCAGGTTTGCAGTGGTTTTTATATTTGATAGGATTCTATCCTTCTCGCTAATTTCAAGTTTTCCTTCACCCACCCGTTTCACCAATCGTTCTTTTATTTTCGCCAATCCAGCCCTTACATATTCTTCACTTATATCTTTCAGAACCACCTCATAGCCGCTCTGTGCCGCCACCTGAGCTATGCCACCCCCCATAGTTCCTGCGCCTATTATTCCGATTTTTTTAATATCCATACCATTTCCTTAAATGTAACAGTTCAGCTCACCGCAGAGATTGCGAAGATGGCAGAGATTGATTGAGTTCATTGAGTTATAGGGTTTGTTGTGTTAACCAGATAAACTCGGGAAGTCCTATAAACCATATTAACTCAATAAACACGATGGACCAAATAAACCTAACGTTTTGTTTTACCTTGTTTTCTCTGCGTTTTCCGCGGTCTCGGCGGTGAACCATCATCTTTAAATTTACTTTAATGCTAAGTGGGCTATCAAAAGTCTTAAAATTTCAGAAGTCCCTTCGGCAATCGTGAGCAATCTCGCATCCCGCCAGTGTCTGTGAACATCGTATTCGTCTGTATACCCATACCCTCCATAAATCTGTATGGCATTATCGCATACTCTCAAAGCCATCTCTGTTGCAAAAAGCTTTGCCTGAGAGACTTCAGAGGCAACGTCTTTCCCTTTATCTCTTAAACGGGCTGCATAGTAGGTAAGGAGCCTTGCAGCATTTATCTCAGTTACCATATCGGCTAATTTTTCCTGAATAAGCTGAAAATTTGAAATGCTTTGTCCAAAGGCCGTTCTTTCCTTACTGTATACAAGGGATTTTTCATACGCTGCCTGTGCTATCCCTATTGCTATCGCAGCAATTGTCACTCTTCCAGCATTGAGGATCTGTTTTGCATAATCAAGCCCCCTCCCATCTTCGCCAAGAAGATTTTCTCTCGCCACCTTGCAGTTCTCAAGACGTATCTCTGATAATTTATGACCTTTGAATCCAAGTTTTTGAATGACCCTGGTCACAGTAAACCCCGGCGTCCCACCTGGTATAAGAAAAGAAGAAATGCCCCTATCTGTTCTGGCAAACACTAAAATAATATCTGCTTCTCCCGGAATTGTTATGAGCGTTTTGGTTCCATTTAAGATATAAATATTATTTGAAAGTTCGGCCTTTGTCTGGATTGATTTTGCATCCGAGCCGCAGCAAGGCTCTGTGAGCGCAAAAGAAGCTAAGCTTCTGCCTTCGACCAGCCCTTTTTCTTTGAGAAACTCATTTTTCTGCCGATCATCTCCAAATAGTCTTATACCTTCGCAGATCATTCCCTGGATAGATACCTGCAATGCAGTATTTGCACAGGCTTTTGCCAGCATTTCTATAGCTGCAATATATACAGGATAAGGAAGCTCTAACCCATTGTAATCTTTAGGAAAAGGAATAGCCATAATTCCCTGATTCACTAATTTTTCTAAATTCTGTCTTGGAAATATCTCCTCCCGATCCACCCTTTTTGCAGCAGGCAGGATTTCTTTTTCAGCAAAATTTCCAATCGACTCTAAAATCAAATTATATTCATCTGAATCAGGAAAGAGCATTTCTATGATATCTTTTTGCACTTTTGTATAATACATTTATCTTACCATTCGACAATCATTGCCACTGTATTCCAGGGCACGGAGCACCGCGCCCCTACGATTATTTACATCTCTCGATTATCATTGCCACTGCATTCCCCCCTCCCATGCAGAGGGTAGCAAGTCCCCTGTTCAGCCCTCTTTCCTTCAAGGCATGTACCAGTGTTACCAGTATCCTCGCACCGCTGCACCCTACTGGGTGTCCCAGCGCTATAGCCCCGCCATTTACGTTGAGTTTTTGGGGATCGATCTCCAACTCCCTCGAGACTACAATAACGGCAGAGGCATAAGGTTCGTTATACTCAATGAGATCCATATCATTTATCGTAAAGCCCGTCTTCCCTAAAAGTTTTTTGACCGCAGGAATAGGGGCTTCCATAATATCCTCAGGCTTTGTTCCTCCGGTTGCATAATCTATTATTTTGGCAAGTGGTTTTATTCCGAGTTCTCTGGCTTTTCGCGCCGAAGCTACTACCAACGCCGCAGCGCCATCGCTGAGCTGTGAACTATTTCCTGCGGTGAGAATTCCGTCTTTTTGGAAAACAGGCGGGAGTTTTGCCAGTTTCTCTAAGGAAGTATCTTCTCTTATACCCTCGTCCTTTTCAACAGGAACGCCCTGTACTTCGACAGGTATTATCTCTTCTTTAAACTTTCCGCTTTTTGTTGCATACAAAGCCTTTTGATGGCTCATCAGACCGAACTCGTCTGCCTCCTCTCTGGTTATGCCGTATTTCTGCGCTACCCTTTCTCCCGTAATCCCCATGTGGTAGCAGTTATAGACATCCCATAAACCGTCATATACCATTGCATCGGTAATGGAGGTATCTCCAAACTTCACGCCCCACCGCAGACCTCTGATTAAATGGGGGGCAGCGCTCATATTCTCCATTCCGCCTGCAACTATTATATCGGCGTTACCGGCTTTTATAGCCTGGACAGCGAGTATAACTGCCTTAAGCCCGGAACCGCATACTTTATTAACCGTAAACGAACCTATTTCAACAGGAATTCCGGCATAGATCGCAGCCTGTCTGGCGGGATTCTGTCCCAGTCCTGCGGAAATTGCATTCCCCATGATGACCTCTTCCACGTGCTGCATCTGAATACCTGCCCTCTTTACAGCCTCCTTTATCACCATGGCTCCTAGCTGTTGAGCAGGCGCTTCCTTGAATGCGCGTCCAAACTTACCAACAGCCGTCCTCACACCACTAATCAGAACAACTTCTTCTTCAGGCATACGTTATCACCTCTCATCTTGTATTTTGCATATTTTCTATCTCTCTATTTATTTCTTCTGCGTCTGGGGCATTAGGGTTGAGTTTTAAGTACGTCAGGTAATCCTTCAGTGCATTTTCATTCTTTCCCAGCTTTTTAAAGGTATTCCCACGATGAAGGTAGGCGAAAGGATTGTAAGGAAAGAGTTCGATGGAGATGTTAAAGTCCATAAGGGCTTCGTCAGTCCTTTCTAACTGGTTTTTGATTTGACCCCGTTCGAAATACACACCAGCAAGCCGTGGGCTCAATTCTATCACCTTGTTGTAATCCTCCAGAGACTTTTGCATGTCACCCTTCCCTCGGTGCGCCTTGGCCCGGATATAATAGGCAAAGGCATTTTTGGGTGAGAATTCTATGAAGGTTGTTACATCTTTTATAGCGTCGTCAAACCGTTGTGCATCGGCATGAAGAATACCCCTTTTCATATAGATTTCCGTATTGTTTGGGTCGAGTTCCAGCGTCTTGTTAAAGCCTGCCAATGCTTTTTCTTGTTCGCCAGATTCGGCATATGCCAGACCTCGATGGGCATAGGCATCCGCAAATTTGGGATCTAAAGAAATAGCCTTGCTCAGGTCTTCAATGGTCAAGTCCGGCCTGCCGATCATTTTAAAGGCAATACCCCGGTTATAATAGGACAAGATTGAGTTTGGATCTAACGACAACGCCTTGCTGTAATCCATGATGGCTTTATCGATAACCTCAATGGTAGCGTAAAGAGAGCCGCGATTATAGTAGGCTGGCGCATAATCGGGATTCAGTTCAATAGCCTTGTTGTAATCTTTTATAGCCCTATCAGTATCCTTCAACTTCTCATAAATCACACCCCGGTTACAAAAGGCTACTGCATCGTTCTTGTGCAATTCGATGGCGTGATCAACGTCTTTTAATGCGGCCTCTATACTACCTTTTTCTTTTTGAATTATTGAACGGTTCAGGTAAATATCAGCAATAACTTCGTCAACAGTAAGATTTTTGAGGTAATATCCGTTCTTAACGCTTGTCTGTGAAATACGCTTTCCGTGCATATTGATATAATAACTATCAGGAGTAAACATACCTTCATAACCCGTTTCGATATTTCTCCGAAAGTTTCCGTCATCGTAACGTACAAATATATGTTCCGGCACGCTTACCCCATAGATAGGCAGATGTAAGCCTTCTGCTATGCAGAGATAGAGAATTGACAAACCCACACAGTTGCCGATTTTCGAATCCAAAACCTTATTTAAGGATATATAGTCAAGATTACCAGTTTGGACGTACTTAAATTGGAGTTCGTTAAAAAGCACAATATTCATGGTCTTGATAATCTGCTCGGGTTCTGTTTCGTCACGAAGGCTCGTCTTGATATTTTCAATGATATTTTCAAGCCTTTTGAGATAGTATTCTATATCTATTTCTGGATAGGATTCTTTTGCGATTTTAAGAGCAGTTGTTGCCAGGCTAGTATCTGTTGTGTTAATTTCCCAAGCAGGACTTCGTTTAACATCGTCCGCAAACAGATTTAACGAGGCGCCCTTCAGGCTGGTGAAAAGACATTCGAAACCACAGATTGCGCAGATTACACAGATAAAAAACAGTAAAGAAATACGCGCTAAGCGCTTAATATGCATGTTTGTTGATCAGTCCATTCAATACGGTGAATAGGAATTTGTCCAGAAAGGCATTAATGTAGTTTTTGCTTTCGTTGCTGTGAAGAATTGATTCGATGTATTGTCTAAACTTTTCTTTAAATATCAGTCTATCAAAACCCTCAGCATGTTTTCTAATCGAAAGCGGATCAAATAATAGTAAGTCTAGCCGCCTCGTCAAGTCTTCATGATCTGCTGGCGTAAGCATTTTTTAATTTCCAATAACTTTATGCGTGGTTGGCTTCATAGAAGTATGTAAATAAGTTTAGCCAATTTCTAACCAGTATAACGTTTTCATAAAACATTTACAGATTGTTTGCTTATAAAATCGAAATTTTTCCATTGATGTACCACTGGTTCTTGATTAATTTCGTCTATACCTTTTGATATTCTGTCTTTAAGTTCTTTGACTGAATTTACTCGGATACTCTTTAGAAATGTTCTGGCCATTTTGCCGAATAGTGTTTCTGCCAGATTTAACCATGAGCCATGTTTGGGTGTATGAACATAAATAAAACGGTTTGGCCTATTTGCCTTAACAATCAGATGCCAAATGGTATCATAAAGGCATCGTGAAATAAACTGTTAAAACTGATAAACAGGAGGAGCATGTATGAGATATTTTGTGGGAATAGACCTGTCCTCGTGAAAACGGGGATTTACATTCGGATAGCAATTATACCGGGGTGATAGATAAGAAAGACAGTCGGATATTTGGGAAGAAACTCCCCAATGATTCCCCATTTTCATGAGGACAGGCTTGGCGTGATATCAAAGGAATTGAAGCCGTTTAAGAAGGAGATACAAGGAATAGTGGTAGAGTCGACGTACAACTGGTATTGGTTGGTGGACGGCTTACAGGAGGCGAAATACCAGGTACACCTGGCCAATCCTGCAGAGATGCAGCAGTATTCCGGCATGAAGTATACGGATGACAAAAGGGATTCCTAGCGCAGCTACGCCGCAACCAAAGCAGTGAAGGTAAGGTTTGATTTTAATGAATAACATATAACAAGAAATGAAAAATGTTTAAGTGTTTTTTGATCTCACTCATCCTCTTACTTTTTCATTAATTATTTCTTGTTATATGTTATTCATTTCTGTGGCAGGTGACGTTTTACTCGTCGCTCG
>JANLHY010000558.1 GCA_024653795.1 Candidatus Brocadiaceae bacterium
CCTGAACTCGATTATGACAAAAAGAATCTTTTAAACTTCATAGAACAATTACAACCCAGTTTTTCTACCACGCATATTGCACTTGCGTTGGATGCGGCAGTAGAAATATTAACCACCGCAAAGCCGCCTGTTAAACGGATATTTCTGCTTACAGACCTGACACGAAACGGCTGGGACATTGACTGGTTCAAGAGTGGAAATGAAAAACTCCGCAGTCATGTATCCAATATCCATATCGTGGACCTGTCGGAAGGCAGGGAACTCAAGAATATAGCCATTACCCATATTGAACCCCAAATTAATGTGTCAGAAAGAAGCGCAGAAAGCACCATCAAGGTGGTTGTATCTAATTTTACTCCTACGCGGGTCAAAAACCTCCTTGCACAAGTTTTTTTAGACCAAAAAAAAGTGGCTCAGGGATTTTTCAACATCGAGGCTAATGCTTCGGAAACAAAGGAATTTTATTTTAGCGTGGAAAAAGGGAAAGGACACGCCGGTTGGGTTGAAATTTCAGAAGACAGCCTGAACACAGACAATAAACAATATTTCGCTATTAATACATCAAACAAACTGGATGCATTACTGATCGATGGCGACCCCAAAACGAATATCTATGAGAGCGAAACGTTTTATCTGGAAAAGGCGTTAAATCCTGGACGAGAACATGCGTCATCTATCAAACCGACGATATGCTCTATCCACGAGGTTAAAAACTTTAATTTTGCGAATTTCGATATTGTCTTTTTGTGCAATGTAGAAACCTTGCCGCTTGAAAAGATACATGAACTTGATAAGTTCGTTAAAGAAGGCGGATCGGTTATTTTTTCACTTGGCAATAAAGTAGATTCAAATTACTACAATAACTCATTTGGCACACTACTGCCACATCGACTCCATACGGCAAGGACTTTTTCCGGCGATAGTCCGCTGTCAGAAGAACAACCTCTTCATCTTAAGCTTACAGAATCCACACACCCGGCTTTACGCATTCTTTCTGAAACGAATATGAGTACGTTGTCTTCGGTGAAATTTTATCGTGTATTTTATGTCGACCCAGCACCGATGGGGAATTGCAAAACCATATTGTCATTTTCGGATGATACCCCTGCCCTTATCGAAAGACAGGTCGAGCGGGGAAGATGCGTGCTCTTTACATCATCGATAGACAGAGACTGGACGGATATGCCAGTAAAGCCCTTTTTCCTGCCTCTCATACAGCAACTGTGCAGGTTTTTAACAGGAAATATTACGGAAGAAATACAAAATGAAACGCTGGTCAGGCACGATTGGCAATCTTCCTGCCCCGAAGATATTAACAGCCTGGAAATAACCAACCCGGAAGGCACAAGAGATGTCTTACAACCTCAATTGATTAATAACGAAAAATCCTTTTTATACAACGGTACAAATCTTCCTGGGATTTATAGTGTCACTGTGGATGGGAAACCGCATCCGCAATTCCCCCAGAAATTTCCTGTGAATGTCGACACCGCCGAATCTAACCTGGTTAAGATAGACCAAAAAGAACTTGCCGCACTCATGGGTGGAATAAATCTCACCATAACAACCTCCCCTGTGAGCGAAGGCAGTGAAGTGCTCATGGGCGAGGCCAAAAAGACCCTCTGGGGAACCCTCCTCTTTTTCACCCTCTGCATCCTCTTTGTTGAATCATTTGTTTCGAGAAAATAATATTTATTGACATCTCTGGATTTTTTAACTAATATTTTAATCTAATTAACAATCATTTTTGTTTATTATTTGGAATAAACATGGAAACGGTAGAAAAATTAACTGGAATACTCAGAAATCACGGCATGAAGATTACCCCACAGCGGTTAATGATCTTCAAGGTCATGGAGAATAATACCTCCCATCCGTCCGCTGAAGAGGTCTTTAAACGGGTAAAAAGGGTTTATCCTACGGTATCGTTTACCACGATCTACAAAACACTGGAAACCTTACGCGATCTGGGAGAGGTGAAGGAACTCATTATTGACGAAGACCGTAAACACTACGACCCCAACATCAATACCCACCACCACGTCATCTGTTCTAACTGCAAAAAGATACACGACATCTTCGAAGATTTTTCACTGCACGTCAAATTACCCGATTCCCTGAAAAAAGATTACACCGTCTCCGGCTTTCAGATATCCTTCCACGGCACCTGCAAGGAATGCGCCTAAGGCATTTGTAACATACCTGCTTTTGAACCACAGATTCCCTAAATAAATATTTGCAGGGTTATTTTGATGCATGAATAAGGGCGTTGAACAAGGCAAGATGATGTGAAGAATCTGTCATGCGTTCGGGATGCCACTGAACGCCCACCAGAAATGGGTAATCCCTCCATTCGACGGCTTCAATAATACCATCCTCAGTATGAGCCGTGTCCTTCAAACCATTACCCAGCCTTTTAATTGCCTGGTGATGTGTGCTACTGGCCTCAATACAATCTGCCCCAATAATCTGATAAAGGAGAGAATTCTTTTCGATAGTTATTGTATGGGTGTAGCGCTCGTTTTTTGAATCTTTGTGAATTATGGATGTTTTGACTTCAGACGGAATGTCCTGGATGAGAGAACCGCTTAAGGCGACGTTCACAAGCTGCATACCATAACATATAGCCAGAATGGGGGTTTTCATCTCGATGGATGTCCCTACTAAAGTAATATCGGAGATATCCTTGTCTGGATGGACACATACAGTCCTTTCATGTCTTTCTTCACCGTAACGTTGAGGCGGAACGTCATTTCCTCCGGTGAGAAGCAAGCCGTCTATTTTTTTCAGTAAAAATTTCACATCGTTTTTATCCTTGATAATAGGCAATAAGAATGGAATTCCGCCCGCCGCAATGATGGCTTCGCTATAGTCTCTATAAGTAAAAGAATAAGGTTGTTTTCCTTCCTCTTCCTCTTCGTAATCGCAATTGATGCCAATAATTGGTTTCAGATCTTTTCCCGTATCTTGTGATACTTATTCACTCGCTTTAAAATATAATTGACAAAACAAGCTGAATTATATAGATTTACGACGAGAAAATCAATAATGTCTGTAATTTATTACCGCTATTGGGCGGTATAATCCATGTTAGCCATTAAATTAGTACCACAATGACCCATTTTACTCACTTCAACTAAAGGAAATCCGCAATGAAAAAGCTATCAACCTTATTTGCCACGTTCATTTTCGCTCTGTCCATGAGCGGATGCGCTCAGATGATTGCTGATGCTATGTATGGTGATCAGTATCTCAAGCCAATATAGAAGTCGCGACAAATCTCTGCTAGCTCCCAAAAAGTAGCCGTCAATGCTGCGGTCTCGGCCGCAGGAAAGACAGGATGGATTCCAAAGACCATTTCCGTGGAAACTGGGTATGTTCTTGCTGAATTGGTCGGAGACGCAAAATATACGAGAGGAGCACGTGACTACACCTTTAGATTGGAGGTACGTCCACCAGATAATGGAAAGGGGGATGCTAATGTCGTCATTACTCCACCCACGGGACTAACTTCCTCGAGTACGATGGATGACATTGCAAATGAATTTCTTGACGCATTGACTACAGAACTTAAGGCAAATCGAAAATAGTGGCTATCTGGTAGAGGTTTGACGTAAAGATGGCTAACAAATCATTCCACCGGACATGCGCAAAAAGCCGCGCAGTCCGGTGAATTCAAACGTTAGACTTCTACTAATTGCATTTGGATGGTTGCAATGAAAAAATTTCGGATTTATGCTGACACCTCTGTTTTGGGAGGATGTTTTGATGATGAATTTTCAGAGGAGAGTAAATCTCTTTTTGAAAATATAAAGAGTGGCAAATTTATACTTATAATTTCTGCAACTACTTTACGTGAAATTAACAATGCGCCAGATTATGTCCAGCGTATTTTAGCGGAATTGCCACCAGAAATGGTGGAAGGAATAGAGTATTCGGAAGAAATTGGAAACCTTCGTGATGCCTACTTAAAAGCTGAAGTAGTCGGTCCCGGAAGTAAATTTGATGCAGAACATATTGCTGCAGCTTCCGTGGCAGAGGTTGATTTTGCTGTTAGCTGGAATTTCAAACATATTGTTCACTACGAAAAGATAAGTGGTTATCAAGCAGTTAACTTACTAAATGGATATAAACCTATTCATATTTATTCTCCAAAAGAGGTGGTTGAACAATGAAAAAGTACAAAAGATTTGATTGTGTTCAGATGAAATGGGATATTCAACAAAAAATCGCTGAAGAAGCTCTTGGTATTCCTGACAAAGAATTCAACAGAATTCAAATGGAAAAAATTGATAAGAATCCCATTTTAGGGCAGTTTCTCAACAAAGTACGTGCATCAACAAAAAGGAAAGAAGGCCAAAAACCTATATCACTAAAAGTCTAACCAATCATTGCAGCGGACGGCGGAAAAACCGCCACCGCTGAACTCTGTCGTTAGACAACACAACATTAATTTAATATATAGAAGAACTTTTTAAATTTGTGTCATCTGTGCAATCTGTGATTCCAAAGTCTTTTATAGAATATACCGGCTCAGATCCTCGTCTTTTGCTATGGCTTGCAATTTATCCTGCACATACTTCGCATCTATTACGACCTCAGCGCCGTCCATATCAGGGGCATTGAAGGAAGTATCTTCCACGAGTTTTTCCATTACGGTATGTAATCTTCGTGCGCCAATGTTCTGTGTGCGTTTGTTAACCTGCACGGCAATATCGGCAATGGCCTCGATGGCGTCATTTTCAAATCGTATTTTGATTCCTTCCGTTTCCAAAAGCGCCTTGTATTGTTTGATCAAGGCATTTTTGGGCTCGGTTAATATCCGTAAAAATTCCTCTTTCCCAAGGTCTTCCAATTCCACGCGGATGGGGAATCGCCCCTGAAGTTCAGGGATTAGGTCGGACGGTTTGGACACATGAAATGCGCCTGCGGCAATAAAAAGGATGCGGTCGGTCCTGACCATTCCGTACCTTGTATTTACCGTGGTACCGTCAACAATTGGTAACAGGTCTCTTTGCACACCCTCCCGCGAGACGTCAGGGCCATGTGTGCCTTCGCGTCCTGCGATCTTATCGATTTCATCAATAAAGATAATGCCAAACAATTCCGTCCTGCGGATTGCCTCCTGCATGACCTTTTCCTTGTCAATGAGCTTTTCAGCCTCATCCTGTATCAATATTCTTTTTGCCTCGGCGACAGAGACCTTTCGTGCCTGTGCGCGTGGAGGAATCACCTTTTCCAGCATATTCTGGAAGTCCATGCCAATTTCTTCAACCCCTGCGACGATACCCTGCAATACATAAGGTTTTTCATGGGTAGTAATTTCCACTATACGGTTGGCAAGTTCTCCGTCTTGCAATTTTTTCCGGAATTTTTCCCGTGTGCTTAAACGCTGTTCTTCGGCTTCGACATTAGACGGTTCGGCGCTTCTTGGCACAGGAGGCAGTAACAAATCCAGGAGTCTTTCCTCCGCCATTTTCTCGGCCTTTTCCTGAACGTTCTGGATCATCTCACCCTTGACCATATTTACACCGATCTCGGTAATATCGCGTATCATGGATTCCACATCGCGGCCGTGGTAACCAACCTCGGTATATTTTGACGCTTCTACCTTAAGAAAAGGCGACTTGACGAGCGCAGCCATGCGTCTTGCAATTTCAGTTTTCCCAACACCCGTAGGGCCAATCATAATGATGTTTTTAGGTAAAACTTCTTCCCGTAATTCATCGGAAAGCTGTTGCCTGCGCCATCGGTTACGAATGGCAATGGCCACAGCACGTTTGGCGTTTTTCTGACCAATAATATATTTATCAAGTGCTTCAACAATCTTGCGCGGCGTCAGTTCCTTCACTACTTGATTTCCTCCACCTTGATATTTTTATTGGTATATACGCAAATATCTGCTGCAACGTTGAGGGACTCTTCCACGATCTCTTTTGCGTTCAACGAGGTATGTTTAATCAATGCCCTGGCCGCTGCAATTGCATAAGAACCGCCTGAACCAATACCGATAATACCATCATCCGGCTCTATTACGTCACCGCCGCCGGAGATCAAAAAGGAATGTTGTTTATCAACAACGATAAGCAAGGATTCCAAACGCCTCAGCACCTTATCCGTTCGCCATTCCTTTGCCAATTCATGGGCGCTGCGCAGGACATTTCCCTGGTATTGTTCGAGCTTGGCATCGAATCTCTCCATGAGGGCGAATGAGTCAGCCGATGAGCCGGCGAAGCCTACAATGACCTTATCATGATAAAGCCTTCGAATCTTTTTGGCATCCTGCTTTACAATGGCGGCGTTCATGGTAACCTGGCCGTCGCCGCCAATGGCGACCTGCCCATCCTTTCGAACTGCCAGGATAGTTGTAGATATGATAACAGGGTTCACATTCAAATCCTTTTTAATAGAAAATCAGTATTGAGCCGAAATAACATCGGCTATTACACAATATGGCAAATAACCCCTCCCTCGATGGGAGGGGTTAGGGGAGGGTGGTCAATTTTTTTTCCCTTCACCCTCACCTAGCCTCCCCCATCAAGGGGGAGGAACTAATTAATTGATATTCCTTGTACTTTGACTTAGTTTCTTAATGCTATCAATTTACAGAAGAGTTATCAAGGGTTTTCTCATTTCTTATTATTTGACAAACAACGAATTGGACGTATAATTAAGCCAGAATCTACCACGTATAATCTGTGAATGAGAGGGATAGTTGCTTACTATTTTATAGCAATTTATGACCGTATTTTTTGAAAGGAGAGGTATGCATTATGGTAGCCAAAGATATTATGAATAAGATTGTTACTGCAGCAAAGAAGAACACGATAGGCAGGGATTTGGCAATAAAATTATTATCCGGCATGTACAGCGGATTGCCTGTCGTGGACGATAAAGGAAAGGTTGTTGGGGTGGTAAGCGAGTTTGACCTTTTAAAGGCCATTAGAGACGGAAAGGCGCTAGAACAGGTGAGAGCTGAAGATATTATGTCAAAAAATCCCATTTGTGTCTCCGAAAATACCCCCGTTGAAGAGGTCATAGACCTTATGGTGAAACATAATATTATCCGTGTGCCTGTAGTGAGGAACGATAATCTCGTGGGGGTCATATCCAGATGTGATATCCTCAGCAGTATTGTGGAACCTGAGTTTGTGACGGTTTTTGCTGATTAAAATAATTATTTGAACAACCAGAATACATAAGCGCAGTACCCGATCAATAAGAGTACACCTTGTCCACGGGTAAGTACGAACTTCCAGGTGATTATGGGGATGAGGAATATACTGAAAAAGAGCATAACGGGCATATCGATACGGAGAGA
>JANLHY010000746.1 GCA_024653795.1 Candidatus Brocadiaceae bacterium
ATAGGGCTTGGTGAGTTAAATCAATAGCCACCTAATGTTTTGATTATAGCTGATTTTGTCCAGCAAAAAATTGTCCAACAGTAAGCTTTCTAGAGGGGAGCTTAAAAGTCGCTGCCAAAGGCAGCCTAATTTAACCTTTCGCTCCATCAATCAATTTCCCTACAAATTCACCGACTTTATTTACTAGTCTCTCTGATGATTTATTTAAATATTTTTCTATTTCTTTTATAATAGCGCTACCTACTATTACACCATCTGCAACCCTCCCAATTAACTTCGCATGTTCCGGTGTTGAGACACCAAAACCTACAGCAATAGGGGTAGTAGTCATTTGTTTCAGTTTATTGATATTCTGAATAATATCTTCTGGCAATTCATCTCTGATTCCGGTTATACCTACCACAGAAATATAGTACAAAAAGCCCTGTGAGTATTGGGTGATCAAAGACATCCGCTCATCCGTTGTTGTTGGGGCAACAAAACAAACAATCTTAAAATCTTTTTTCTTTGCTGCCTCAAATATATCATTGTTTTCTTCCACAGGCAGGTCTGGAATGGTTAAGCCGTCCAACCCAGCCGTACATACTTTTTCAATAAATGCCTGGCATCCTCCTTTGAACACAGTACTATAAGACACCATCGAAACAATGGGTATTTCGGATTTGGTACGAAGTTCCGAAACCATATCAAGGATTTGTGCGACTTTTGTTCCTCGGACTAATGTCCTGTAGTATGAGGCTTGTATGATTGGGCCATCTGCAATAGGGTCAGAAAAAGGGATGCCGAGTTCAATTATATCGGCACCCCTTTTTTCGAACTCTAATATTAAAGCCTTTGTGGTCTGCAGGTCTGGATCACCGGCAGTAATGAAGGGAATAAAGGCAGGCTTTTTCTTGCTCTTTAAATCACGGAACTTTTTATCAATCCTATTCATCAAAACTCGTCACAGAATCATCAAAGGGTGCATTCACACGAAAATTATCAAAAAAACCAAACCTTTGCTATCACTAAATCTTGTATCCAAGTTTTTTGGCAACCTCAAAAGAATCCTTATCGCCACTCCCCGATAAACAAATAACAACTATCGTATCTTTGCTCAACGTCGGAGCAAATTTCATTGTATATGCAATGGCATGTGCTGCCTCAAGTGCGGGAATAATCCCTTCCAACCGTGCACATTCCTGGAAGGCATTTACAGCCTCATCGTCTGTAATCGAAACATAAACCGCCCTTCCAATGTCTTTTAAATAGCTATGCTCTGGACCAACGCCCGGATAATCCAACCCCGCAGAAATTGAATGTACAGGTAATGTCTGGCCGTCGTCATCCTGCAATACATAACTTGCACTCCCGTGTAAAATACCAACCTTGCCGCTGGTAAGTGTAGATGCGTGTTGACCAATGCCGGGTCCTACACCCCCGGCCTCCACCCCAATCATCTTTACCTCTTTATCTTCAATAAAAGGATGGAATAACCCCATCGAATTACTACCGCCGCCAACACATGCGATAAGATAATCCGGCAATCTGTTTTCTTTCTCCAATATCTGTTTCTTTACCTCTTTACCGATCACCAACTGGAAATCCCTGACCATCATGGGATAGGGATGAGGACCGACCACAGACCCTAAGATGTAATGGGTATGCCTCACCGATGCCATCCAATCTCTGAAAGCCTCATTCGTGGCGTCTTTCAGGGTTTTTGAGCCACTTGTCACCGGTATGACTCGCGCACCCAGGAGTTTCATTCTAAAGACATTCAATGCCTGCCGTCTCATGTCTTCTTCGCCCATATACACATCGCATTCAATCCCAAACATAGCCGCAGCAGTCGCAGTCGCTACTCCATGCTGACCAGCCCCTGTCTCTGCAATAATTCGTTTTTTACCCATCCTAATTGCAAGCAATATCTGACCAATTGTATTATTTATTTTGTGGGCGCCCGTATGATTCAGGTCTTCCCGCTTTAAGTATATTTTTGCGCCTCCCAGTTTCTTTGTTAATCTTTCAGCATAATATAAGGTTGACGGACGTCCCACATAC
>JANLHY010000561.1 GCA_024653795.1 Candidatus Brocadiaceae bacterium
AGAGAGATCGCCGTAGTACACAATTAAATCAGGTGGTATGCCATTGCATTCCGTGTAAATATCCTCGGGTTTAAAGACTTTTGTATGAATATTCCTGCCCTTCTCATCCCGTAAATCTTCCAGCTTCTTTATCAATTCGTTCCGAAAATGCTCATAGTGCTGCGGTGCAATGACACCCCTGGGTTCCCGACCTTTTACATTCATAAAAATTCGGCCGTAATATCCGCCCTCACCCCAGACCATCGTATTTTCCCAGTCGACAATGAGTTTGTTGAATGGCATACTTTCTGAAGGATATTGTACCAGCTTCATGTAACCATTCTGGATAAGCCATTCATTGATGCAGATACCTCCAACCATCTTCTTTGCCCCATGATCGGATACAATAAGAATCAAGGTGTCATCAGATAATAGTTTCAGGGTCTCACCAATTTCCTCGTCCAGGTATTTATAATAATTTAAAATGGCATCTTGATATTTGGAACCTGGTATATGTTTAGGATGTTCTTGATCAAAATATTTCCAGAATGCATGATGAATTCTATCGGGACCCATTTCTACAACCATAAAGAAATCCCATTCTTTGGAACGGATAAAATGCCTGGCGAGCCGGAACCGTTTCTCCGTCATATCATAGATTGTTTTTAAAATAGGGTCTTTATTATCGCTCCGAAACTCCCCGACATCGAGGATATAACCATTTGAAACAGACTCCACCTCGGTCTTCAACTCGTGTGGATACGTATAATCACACTTCGTATCGGGCGTCATAAAGCATGTTACCATACATCCATTGACAGGTTTTGGCGGGTATGTCATGGGTACGCCAATCACCACTACCTTCTTCCCTATTTTTGATAAAATATCCCAAACGGTATCCCGATGAATGGTGCTTGAATTTGCAAATAATAATCCCTCATAGTCGTAACTCGACCGATTTCTAAACCCATATAATCCCAACCTGCCGGGATTGGCGCTAGTCATCATAGACACCCACGCAGGGCAGGTAATAGCCGGGATGGTACTCTT
>JANLHY010000783.1 GCA_024653795.1 Candidatus Brocadiaceae bacterium
GTGTCCTGCGAAATGACATTAATTTCCTTTACCCCCTCACTGGCCATCTGGTGAGCCTCTTCCAGGACATTCTCTATCGTTCGGCTGTAGAACCTGCCACGTATGCCAGGAATAGCGCAATAGCTGCACTTATTATCGCATCCGTCTGAAATCCTGAGATAGGCATAATGTTTTGGGGTCAGTCTAATACGATTCCGCCACTCGTCGTTACACTGCGCCTGATGGCCTTTTCCCCTCTTTTGACCGGAACCTGCCAAATTAGTTAGTTTATCAAAATCCTTTAATCCGACCACGTGGTCGATTTCAGGGACTTCTTTCTGTAATTCTTTGGGATACCTTTGGGCCAGACAGCCTGTTACGATGAGCTTTTTGCACTGTGCGCCTTCCTTCAGTTTTGCAGCCTTTAAGATCATATCGATAGATTCTTTCTTGGAATCGTCAATAAAACCGCATGTGTTGACAATCAGCACCTCTGCATCTTCAGGGTATTGACAGATAATGCTTCCGCTATCTGCTACCCTGCCAAGTATCTCCTCTGCATCTACCAGGTTCTTTGGACATCCCAAATTGATTAAAGCAACTTTTTTTGATTTCATAAATATTTTAACATGTTAAGCAATAAATTAGGTTGGGTTTTAAAAGACAAAACCCAACGACTTTTTATTATTACACACCCCTTTATCGTTCGACTGAGCGCTCACGACAAAGTCCCCTCTTTTTAGAGGGGAATCATAAAAGATTGAAATTCCTATACTTTAAATTAAGCATGCGGCAACTTTTTCAATGTAGCGCCGATCCCTTGTGGTCGGCCATTGGCGGGGGATAAACCACCCGCGCTACTCTTCCGACTAGTTACTTTGCTGGTCTTTGCTGGTTCAATCGTCCTCGATTGAACCTAAACATTTGGTATTTTTCATAGCCGATAGCAGTTTAATACCCATTGCCCAATTCAAAACATCTGGTTCAATCTGCAAGATTGAACCAGCCACTCAGAAACTCATGAATGATATTTTAAAAGCTAAATTTATTGATAACATTATACGTTTTAAAGCACAGATAAAAAATCATTTTTCTTTTTCCCTGAGTTCCAGATTTATATTTTATCTATTTCCTGATTCATCCGTGCCATTTGGGCATCCCATTCTTCCAGGGACAGGAATACCTCTCTTGCCTGACTTCCTTTGTATTCTCCGACAATGCCGTCTTCAGCCATCAGGTCAATCAACTTTGCAGCGCGTGAATAACCGATCTCCAATCGTCTTTGCAAGAGGGATACAGACCCCCTTTGTGTCTCCAGCACGATACTCACTGCTTCATTATAAAGGTTGTCTTTAGCAATATTCTCTCTTTCTGAAGCTCCTTTCCAGCTTTTCAACTCTGAATTAAACTTTGGCGCAGCGCGCTTTCGGAGGTATTCAACTACATTTTTTACTTCTTCGTCACTTACATAAGAGCCCTGAACCCTGACTAATTTTGATGTTCCAGGAGGCAAGAACAACATATCGCCGCTTCCTAATAACTTCTCCGCTCCGTTTTGGTCCAGAATCGTCCTCGAATCGACCTTTGAAGCAACGTAGAATGATATCCTCGAGGGCATATTTGATTTAATTAATCCTGTAATCACATCAACTGAAGGCCGCTGCGTTGCGAGTATGAGGTGAATGCCAACTGCGCGAGATTTTTGAGAGAGCCGAATAACAGAAGCCTCAACCTCTTTGGATGCCACCATCATCAAGTCCGCCAGTTCATCAACCACAACAACGATATGCGGCAAATAAAATTGTACATCGTCGAGATTGGCATCGCCCTCGGGATTTAAACG
>JANLHY010000569.1 GCA_024653795.1 Candidatus Brocadiaceae bacterium
AGGGTAATACATGTGTTGGGTTGCACAACATGTTGCCGTACAAGAGGTTATGCACGGCGAGAACTAAATTTTAAGCATAACTTGTAAACTGGGGCTAGAGTTAGTCGTCACTTTGCATGCTCAAGTTGCTCTTGCCAATGTTGACCTCTTTGGCAAGTGTCTGAAGATTCTCCATGACGGTCTCACCATTCTTGTCCCATGGAATGATGTGGTCTACCTCGAGAATGACAGTTGGATCGGTAGCAGGCGAACGGCCGGTAATACAGCATTTGAAATTGTCTCGGCGCATTACAAGAAAGCGGAGGCGGTAATTAATGTTGCGTGGTGTTCGACGGCGAGGAGCGGATTCATTGGGCGAAGGCTCATTGGCGTGAACTTCCCCTTCATTAGCCCAGGTAACGAAATTTTCAAGCGCTTTTCTCCAGCCTCCAAATCGCTTCTCGTACGTACCAGAGGAGAAGCGCGAAGACTGCGACGTGAGATCGGAGTACTTTGGCTGCCTTCCGAGCCGTGTCCAGACTTCGACCAGATTTTGAAATAGGTCGTCGTTCGAGATATGAAGCGTGCGTGATTTGGCAAGACCGGCGCGCTCAAGAGCTTTGAGCCACGAGCCGAAGCGGCGCGCGAGCGAAGTGGAGTGGAATCTGCCGCGTTCATTGTATTGGTCGATAGTGACAGTCGGCTTGGCCAGTTCTTTCGAGACGCGCTGTAGATCAGCGACGAGCTCTTCGTCTGGTACGTTGCGGTGATGCGGCTCAAGTTCGAATCGTGGTGCCATATAGTGACGACTAACATGAAATAGGCGTACTAAAAGCCGTCTTGCTTTACGGCTATTAGTACATATAATACTCTTACCGTTAACATATTATATGCCCATTTTGGCATATAATAGAGTTTGTATACAACTTGCCGGTATAGTAAGTAATTGGCAAAACAATGTCAAGTTTTTTTAATGAGTGAAAACTCATCTGTACAATTAAAATAGTCAGGTAGGTTGTGTTGAGGCACGAAACCCAACGGATTAAGGCAAAAATCCTAACCAAGTGCCTTTTGGCATCATATTTGTGCCTCTTGAAATCAAATGGATGTTGATTTTTGATGATACAGTAGTATAATATTATGTTCTAAAGTGAGGAGGGAGAATAGTGAATAAGGAATTAGAAAAAGAATTAAACTATTACATTGAAAATCAGGACAAACTCGTTGAAAAATACAACGGGAAGTATATTGTTATAAAGAATTGTAGGGTCATAGGCGCATTCGACTCGGCTTTAGAAGCCATAGAAAACACAAAGCAGAAACATCAATTAGGCACCTTCATTGTGCAAAAATGCGAACCTGGAAAAGAAAGTTATACACAAACATTCCATTCAAGAGTTAGATTCTCTTAAAGGCAGTTATGCCTGAACAAATCGTATATCATGGGTTTACACAAAGCTACCCTGGTATTACACATGTATTAATAACAGATGTCTTAATTTGCCAAGCTTTTGATCCTACCGCTAAGAGTAATCATCCACCGACAAAACAGTTTAGAGCAATTTGGGATACTGGTGCGACAGGAACGGTTATTACGAAAAAGGTTGTTAATGAATGTAGCCTCAGTCCTATAAATATAACAAAGGTTCAACACTATGGAGGTATCTCAGAAAGTAATGTTTACCTTGTTAATATTATCCTTCCAAATAACGTTGGAGTACACCAGGTACAAGTAACTGAAGGCGATTTAGGTGGTAATGCTGATGTATTAATAGGGATGAATATTATTACCATTGGGGACTTTGCCATAACCAACAAAGATGGCAAGACGATGTTTTCTTTTAGATCCCCATCTATGGAACATATTGATTTTGGTAAACAAACCTCTTTTAAACCAATCACATCACAACAGCAACCCTTAAAATTGCCTCAAAGAATAAACAGAAATGCTCCCTGCCCATGTGGAAGCGGGAAAAAATATAAGAAATGTTGCGGTGCACAACAAATTTAAAAATTGAAATAATAATTTTATAACGTTCTGCCAGAACGTTATAATGCTTTTTGTTATAAGCCCTTCGGGAAATAAAAATTCCCGGAGGGCTTTTTTGTTGGCACATTCAACATTGAAGTGCCTATTAATAAATCCACGAAATGATATCAAAATGAATTATGTTTAGTAATATTCCTGGATGGGTTTGACGTCGAGGCTACCGTTTTTGAGCGCCTCGATGGCCTTGGTGGCGGCTACCGCGCCGGCAACGGTTGTGAAATAGGGGACACGATGCACCAGCGCCGTGCGCCGTATGGAATACGATGCCTCCTGGGCTGCCTTACCTTCTGTGGTGTTGATGACGAGCTGGATTTCGTTGTTTTTGATGTGGTCGACAATATTAGGCCGTCCTTCGGTGGCCTTTAAAACCGGGGTAACTGAGACGTTATTTTCAGAAAGCACTTTTGCCGTGCCCTGTGTGGCAACAATTTTAAGACCCATGTGTATGAGCTTCTTTGAAATGGGTATCATGGACTTTTTGTCTTTATCCCTCACGCTGATAAAAACTGTACCTGTTAAGGGGAGGCTGCAGTCGGCGGCCATTTGAGATTTGGCATAGGCACGGCCAAAGTCCGTGTCCAGTCCCATGACTTCGCCTGTCGATTTCATTTCCGGTCCCAGTACCGTGTCTACACCTTTAAATTTGATAAAGGGGAAGACTGCCTCTTTTACGGCAACATGCTTTAACTTCATGTTCATGGAGATATTTAATTCGCTGAGTTTCTTTCCGGCGATCACCTTGGCTGCGATCTTGGCCATTGGTATGCCTATCGCCTTGCTGACGAAGGGCACCGTCCTTGAGGCACGGGGATTGACCTCAAGCACATACACCGTTTTATCTTTAATCGCATATTGTATATTAATGAGTCCTACCACATTCAATGCAAGCGCCATGATCTGCGTTTGTTTTTTTAGTTCGTTAATAATGTCATTCCCGATGGAGTAAGGCGGCAGCGAACAGGCGCTGTCTCCGGAATGGATGCCGGCTTCCTCGATGTGTTCCATAATGCCGCCAATAAATACCTCCTTGCCATCACAGATTGCGTCCACGTCAATTTCTATGGCATCTTCCAGGAATCGGTCGATTAAGACCGGATGTTCAGGTGAAACCTGTACGGCATGAGTGATATAATCATCCACACCCATTTCATCGTAAACAATGCGCATTGCCCTGCCTCCCAGGACATAAGAAGGACGCAGCAGCACAGGATAACCTATTCTACTGGCAATGACCTTTGCTTCCGCGGCAGAACGGGCACAGCCATTATCGGGCTGCCTTAATTTTAATTGATTAATCAGGGCGGCAAATCGTTCGCGGTCCTCGGCAATATCAATACTTTCCGGGGAAGTTCCCAGGATTCTTACTCCTTCTTTCTCAAGTGGTACGGCCAGTTTTAATGGTGTTTGTCCCCCAAATTGGACAATGACACCTTCTGGTTTCTCCTTATCGACAATCTCAAGGACGTCTTCCAGGGTAAGAGGCTCAAAATAAAGACGATCCGAGGTATCGTAATCGGTGCTCACTGTTTCAGGATTGCAGTTGATCATGATGGTTTCATAACCCAGTTCTTTTAACGCAAAGACTCCATGGACACAACAGTAATCGAATTCGATTCCCTGTCCGATACGATTTGGGCCGCTGCCGAGGATGATAATCTTTTTCTTTTGTGTAGGCTCTGCTTCGCAAGAGGTTTCATAAGTGGAATATAGGTAGGGCGTAAATGCCTTGAATTCTGCGCCGCAGGTATCCACGTGTTTGAAGACTGGCCTGATTGCCTCTTTTTGACGGTATCTCCGTATGGTCTTTTCTTCAACATTGCACAGAGAAGCAAGATATTTATCGGAATAACCATATTGCTTGGCCTCAGTCAGCATCTCCTTGTCCATTTTAAAGTCGTTCTCATTTTGAGATGCAGGGGCGGGCTGCCGTTCATCTTTTGCATTCGGATACTTCTGTTTTATCCCGGCTTCCATGTCGAGTATTTGTTTGATATTGTAAAGAAACCAGTGATCGATATGTGTCCATTTATAGATATCATCCAAGCTCAGGCCAAATCGCATCGCATCGGCGATGTGCCAGAGTCTGTCGGGATTTGGGATCATTAATTTTTCTCTTAGGAACTCAGTTCGCTGTTCGGCAGACCACTTATCGCTCCCTGAAGGCCATAAACTCTCCAAACCGCATCGTCCGGATTCTAAGGAACGAATGGCCTTCCCGAGGGCTTCTTTAAAGGTGCGTCCGATAGCCATGACCTCCCCGACCGATTTCATGTGGATGGTAAGGGTTGGGTCGGTATCGGGAAATTTTTCAAAATTAAATCTCGGCACCTTTACCACGCAGTAATCAATCGTGGGTTCGAAGCAGGCGGGCGTGTAGCGGGTGATGTCGTTGGAAATTTCGTCGAGGGTATAACCTACTGCAAGTTTTGCAGCAATCTTGGCGATAGGGAATCCCGTTGCCTTCGATGCCAGGGCGGAACTCCTTGATACCCTGGGGTTCATCTCAATTGCCAGCATTTCCCCATTTTCAGGATTAACGGCAAACTGAATATTAGAGCCACCTGTCTCGACGCCAATCTCCCGGACAATCTTGATCGCCGCATCACGCATGATTTGATATTCAACATCGGTAAGAGTCTGGGCGGGAGCCACCGTGATGCTGTCGCCTGTATGCACGCCCATCGGGTCGAAATTTTCAATAGAACAAATGATCACGACGTTATCTTTCAGGTCGCGCATTACCTCGAGTTCGTATTCCTTCCATCCCAGAACAGAGCGTTCTATGAGTACTTCGTGGACAGGGCTTGCCTCTAAGGCTATTTTGATATATTCTTTGTATTCTTCAATATTATAGGCCGCATTTCCACCGCTGCCTCCCAGGGTAAAAGAAGGACGTATAATGGCTGGGAAGCCAATCTCGTCGACAATCTTCATTGCATCGTCGTATGAACGGGCATAGCCGCTTTCAGGCACTGCAATGCCTATTCGTTTCATGGCAGACTTAAAGAGCGACCGATCCTCAGCCTTCTTGATGGCTTCCAATTTCGCCCCGATAAGTTCCACGCCATATTCCTTGAGCACCCCTTTCTCCGCAAGGCTAACGGCTGTGTTCAGACCTGTCTGACCTCCCAGAGTGGGAAGCAGCGCCTCTGGGCGTTCCCTTGCAATGATTTTTGTTACCATTTCAATGGTAATGGGTTCTATGTAGGTCTTGTCGGCAACCTCAGGGTCTGTCATGATGGTGGCTGGATTGCTGTTTACCAGGACAACCTTATATCCCTCCTCCCGGAGCGCCTTGCAGGCCTGAGTGCCTGAATAGTCGAACTCACAGGCCTGCCCGATGACAATTGGGCCGGAACCGATGATAAGGATTTTTTCTATGTCTGTTCGCTTGGGCATAATATATTTTTTATAATTGTACTGCCACTAAGGCACAAAGACACAAAGGTCAAATTAGGCTGTCTTCGGCAGTAACTTTTTCCATCACTGCTTATTCCAAAGCACTTTTTGGGAACGCATTCCTGGCTGGTTCAATCGTCCTCGATTGAACCGAAATAGTTTGGTTCAGGTTGCAAGCCTGAACCAGCAATGATATTAAATAGATTCTTCGCTTCGCTCAGAATGACAATTGTACTATTACGCGTCATTCTGTAGCGCCGACCCTTGTGGTCGGTCAGTGCGGGGGATGAACCCATAAGCGCTAAGTTAAAATTACGGATTAATTTAACCGTGTAATGAATAACGAATGTCGAACAAGGAATTTCGAATTATGAAGTTTTCTTATCCTC
>JANLHY010000012.1 GCA_024653795.1 Candidatus Brocadiaceae bacterium
TCGGGCCAAACTGGAGTCCATCCAGCCTGGTTGCACGCAGCCACGGCGCCAAAAACGGGAAGAGTGATATGTCTAGTTATTTACGGGACACCACACTAGGATTTGGGATGTTATTGGGTATTAGCCGTTCTCTAAGGACTTGAATTATAAGAGAATTCTTGTACATACACAAAATTGTGTTGAATCAAATCAATCATAGACAAATAAGTTTATCCATGAATTCTTTACCTACCCCTGAATCCCCTCCCAGGAGGGGCATAGAAAAGCCCCCTCCTGGGAGGGGATTCAGGGGTGGGTTCTGATACAATAAAACGTAATTACACACTATACTTTTAAACCCTCTTCCAAAATAGTTGATTATCTGGCTCAAAATAACATATACTTATTTTTATTTATGGAAAAATATCTTGTCATTGTTTTTGTTCTTTATCTTCTTGTAGTCTTTTCAGGCTATGGGCTCAAGTATCTCAATCTTTCTTATCTGAAAAAGCACGGGGCATCAATCCCTCCTGAGTTCGAGGGACACATAGATCAGACATTGCTCAGCAAAACGCGGGACTACGTTGTTGAAAATACAAAATTTGAGTTTGTTTCTTCCATTTTTCATACAGCAGTCATTCTGTTTTTCCTGTTCGGCAATCTGCTCAATACATACAACTCGTGGATTGCTTCCCTGAAATTACCCTTCATCCTTTCAGGACTAATCTTCTTTTTCCCCCTGCTCTATGCTGAAACATTGCTGGCAGTCCCATTCAGCTTCTACCATACATTTAAAATAGAAAATAAATACGGATTTACTACAACGACACTGAGATTGTGGATAACCGATTCCATAAAATCGCTCGTAATATCCACGGTCCTGCTGGCTTTGGTAACATCGGCAGGACTTCTGATTGTTCAGGCAAGTCCCAATTTATGGTGGGTGTGGATATGGTGTCTTTTCCTTGGCTTTAGTATCGTCATGATGTACGTCTTTCCCTATGTAATAGAACCTCTCTTCAACAAATATACGCCCATTGAGGATGAAACGCTCCGGGAAGGTATTCACCATCTCATGCAGAAGGTTGGCATACAGGTAAAGAGGATTTTTAAAATGGATGCCTCGAAGAGAACCAGACACACCAATGCCTATTTTACCGGCATTGGAAAGGTGAAGAGGATAATCCTTTATGATACCCTGCTTGAGAAGATGGACAACAATGAAATCCTGTCAGTACTTGCACATGAGGCGGGACACTGGAAGAAACGGCATCTTTTAAAACATCTCATCACTTCTGAGCTTGTCGCATTAATTGTGATGTATCTGTCCTTTAAGATATTTCAGGACGATGCCCTCATTCATCTCTTTCATTTAAAGGAGAGCACCTTCTTTGCAAAGGTTATTATTGTAAGTTTTATAGGATCAATAGTAGCCTTTCCCTTTGCTCCAATATTTAATTATTTTTCCAGAAGGCATGAAATTGAAGCCGACCGCTTTTCGTATGAAATAACAGGAGATAGCCAAAGCATGATCAGCACCCTTGTAAAACTTTCAAAAGACAATCTCTCAAATCTCCACCCTCATCCCCTGTATGCTGTGTTTTACTACTCGCACCCGCCTGTCCTGGAAAGAATACGAAACCTCAAAAAAATAACCAAAAGCAAAGATAAAGGATAGACTTTTTCAATTGAAGCAGCATTTGTACGGTCGACACAATTATGTTTTCATTGCTTAATAAACTACACGCCAAATTCAGTCACCCCAAAATACCTTTTTTACATCCTCGTTTACCAGAAGTTCCTTGCCTGTACCTTCTAAAAATACAGTGCCTATTTTAAAAACATACCCTCGGTGAGCAATCTCAAGCGCCATGCGTGCGTTCTGCTCAACGAGGAGAATGCTTGTGCCTGTTTTATTTATCTCTAATATTTTTTCAAAAATTGTAGCTACATAGTCAGGCGATAACCCCACTGAAGGTTCGTCAGCAAGAAGCAATTTTGGCTTTTGCATCAATGCCCTTCCGAAAGCAAGCATTTGCTGTTCACCGGTAGACAACACGCCAGCCTTTTGTTTAATTCTCCTCTTCAACGCTGGAAAAAGTTCAAGGATTTTTTCTATGTCATTCTGGATATCTTTATCTTTTCGCAAAAATGCGCCTATTTCAAGGTTTTCTAATACCGTCATAGATGGAAACAACCTCCTGCCATCTGGAACAAGAGATATTCCCTGAAAGACAAGTTCATCAGGTCTTAACCCTTTAATGCTTTCATCCCGAAACAAAATATCCCCACCTTGCAGCTTCACTAAACCAAAAATGGCCTTCAGGGCGGTTGACTTTCCAGCGCCATTGGGACCGATCATTGATACGATTTCTCCTGAGTTGACGTAAAACGACACATGCTCAATGGCTCTGACACTATCATAAAAAACACTTATTTCCCTTACCTCAAGAAGCAACGCTTCTCCCCTTTCCCATATAGGCTTCAAGAACTATTTCATTTTTTTGAATTTCATCGGGCGTACCTTCCGCTATCTTCTTGCCATAATTAAGAACTATAATTCTATCCGAGATATCCATAACAACTTTCATATTATGCTCAATAAAAAGTATTGTTTTCCCGGAAGATTTAAGTTTTTGGATAATATCAAGAAGTTTTGGTATCGTATTAGGGAATACACCTGCCGTCGGTTCATCAAAGAGATAAAATTCAGAATCCGTTCCAAGTGTCCTTGCAATTTCCAAAAGCCTCCTCTGCCCATGCGAGAGGTTACTTGCAAATTCGTCTCTCTTTGATTCAAGACCTATCGTTTTGAGTAATTCCATCGCCTTTTCGCTGTTCTTCTTTTCCTCTTTCAACATTTCAGATGTTCTGAATATGGCTGCTGTGAGACTTTCACCCTTATTGTATTTCATACCGAGCAGTACGTTCTCAAGGACTGTCATTTGCGGAAATAACCTGATAGTTTGAAATGTCCTCCCAATGCCGAGATTAAAGATTTTATGAGGGGCAATGTGAGTAATATTTTTCCCTTTGAAATAAATCTTGCCCCCTGTTGGTTTCAAAAATCCGGTAATCAAATTAAAGGTCGTTGTTTTCCCAGAACCATTTGGTCCTATGAGGGCTGTGATAGCATCCTTTTCGATACCAAAAGAAAGGTTATCAACGGCGTGTATCCCATCAAAAGCTTTAGTCAAATTATTTACCCGAAGTATTTCCATAAATAATAGTTAATTAATCAATATTTGGCAAAAATTTATCTTTCGTTTCTTGCTTGCAAATGCATATTATTAGCCAGTTTCTAGCTCCGAGAGGGGCATAAGATAATAGGCAGGCAATTTATTGCCTGTGTATTAATAATAAAATGAAATTAGTCCCGTAGGGACGAAAGAATGGATTTTGTTCCCATACTGTTAATATACCATTACCCCCAAAGGTATTTTTCATCAAAATCTATGTTGTTTTTTCTGAGAAACTTCAGATACTCATCACAAAAGCTTTCCTTGCTGTGATGCTTTTCTTGGTTTTCAATATATTGCCTGGTCTCATCTACATTTGAAATGCCTATACTGAATGCCCCATAGCCCTCCTGCCATGAGAATAGTTTTTGTTCTGGAAATGTCTCATGAATCCACTTTGATGAACCACCTTTAATGAGTTGTATTGCCTTGGCAATTGAAGTAGTTGAATTCAATGATAATAAAATATGGATATGGTTATCAGTACCTCCTATACAAAGAACCTTTAAACCAATCCCTCTTGCCATGCCACAAATATAAGTATAGAGTCGCTCACGCAATAAGGAAGAAAGCCAGGATTCTCGATTTTTCGTGGTAAAAACCGCATGGACAAGAATGTTGATATAGGTATTTGCCATAATTCTTTATCCTCAATCGTCCCTATGGGACTTTATTTTTCTTTTGACTATTAAACAGGCAATAAATTGCCTGCCTATTAACTTTTGCCCTTACAGGGCTATAATAAACGCGCACGGTGATACGTTTAAGAAAGGAGATTATACACGCTAACTTTATTATACTAAATCACTGCTGTCCGGACGTTTAAATAGCAATTCGTTGTAAGTGATTAAATTTAAAAGAAATACGAGAAAAAAAGATCGTAATCGATTTGAAATTCAA
>JANLHY010000028.1 GCA_024653795.1 Candidatus Brocadiaceae bacterium
CCCCCTGGCCTGCCCTTGCATGAATTCGTATTTCCTTCATAGTTTTTTATTCACCATATTCATCCACATGTCGTAGATACGCCCCTCACTCTCTGCCTCCCACAGTTCCGTGTTTTCTATATATTCAAGGGTATTCTTTAATATGCTGAAATGCGTTTTTTCCTCACCAGCTAGAAAACGATATGTCTCACTATCCTTTTTATCACGAGTTTCTTTAGCAGCCTGCTCATAAAATTTAATACCCTTTTCCTCTATCCCCATAGCCAGCTTCACAGCCTCTATGTCATTCGTGTTGACGTTGACCTTCTTTTTCAATTCGTCACCCATCGTCCGAAAGATAGTAACCAATCTTTCCCGGGGATTTACGGCGCTCTTATCCTTTGCCAGAATTGTTTCATTCTGATTGGATAATAAAGCACGAAGCCTTTTGGCGTGCAATTTCTCATCTTCTACGAAGGACTTAAACATGGCCTTTCCCATTGGGTGGAGCGTCTTGGCTGCCAGGTCGCTGTAAAACTTTATCCCATCCATTTCCATCTGGATTGCCATTGATTTGATATCTTTTAAAGACTCGCTCATTTATATTTTGCGCCCCTTCTTTTTTTATTAGGCTGCCTTTGGCAGCTTTTTCAATGTAGCGCGAACTTCAGTTCGCTTACATCCTATGCGAACTAAAGTTCGCACTACAACTGCAACTTTGAAATTCCTGAACATTTATATAGGAGAATTCCTTACCCACCCCTTTATCCCCTCCCAAGAGGGGACTTTTTGATTCCCCTCTCGAGAGGGCTCAGGGGTGTGTTAATAATTTGCTACTCCTCATAAATCTCTGGGATTGAGCTATTTTCACCTCTTATTGTGGGAGGAATTTTATTGCATAATCATTATCTACATCCACAAGGGCAAACTTCTGGCAACACAACGAACAACGCTCTTCGTTCCCCACGGAAGGCATTTTCCCAAAACTGATCTCCCAACCACACATGAGGCAATAAAAACTTACATCATGATTGTCTGTTTCAATATCCCTGATGATCCTTCCAAGCGCATCCTTGTGGCCTTTGGCTGCCCTTGCCAGATGCTGAAAAGCCTCTTTTACCTTTGCATCTTTTGAAGCCGTGGCTAATTGGTTATACAAATGCTCCTGTTCTTCTTCAATTTCTAAATCTGCCTCTAAAAATTCCAGTATTGATTTAAATCCCTCTCTCATACTTGTTTCTCCCTTGTTTTTAGGATAACCTGGCTAAATGGTCTTCTAATTCCGCCTTGTGCCGTATCTCATTATGCAGAATACCCTCAAGCAAGGCATTGATTTGTGGGTCGCTTAATGCCTTAATCTGGTCACTGTACCGTTCAATCCCAAGCTCTTTCTTTTGTATTGCCAATTTTATATTTTCTATATCGTTATTCATTTTCTGATTCTCCCTTTCTGTAATAGTTCACCGCAAAGGCGCAAAGAGCGCAAAGGTAGTATTCTTTAGAAAGTAAATGCTGAAAATTTCTGAAAACTTTGTGATTACTAAATCAATTATCATACCAAAACAATTACCGTTAAGAGCAACACACAAATATGTCCTAGTTATTTCCAAAACCAATAGTTACAAAACACACATGATCAGAGGTAACAAAACAGGCTGGTGTCTTTATCAAGAATTTTAGACAAAAATCTATTTATTTAGATTTTCAATACGTGGTTTTTACTGTGTTCAAATACTTTAGGAGTGATTAGCCTTCTGTTTTTTTGAATAATTTTGGATATTTTCTGTAATAGCTTTCCAATTGTTCTCAAATCGTATTGCCTTATCATCAATATAAGCAACGCCAATAAGTTTATCAGGCATCCATATAGTATCATAGGACAATTTATGATATTTCATAAATCCCTCAATGAGCTTCGGCTGATTACCCGGGATTATGCCTTTCCGATACGATGCCGTCCTGTAAGTATGGATGATAATTCGGTATCCGGCCTTCTTTAAAGTTTCCAGTGCCTCTTTTACACCGTGCGTTGGCTCGCCAATATCCGGAAACTTATGTTCACGAATAGTACCATCAAAATCAATGACAATGGGCGTTTTTTCTATCATCTCATTTTCCCCTTTCCAGTTAGTCCCCCTTACCCCATAGGTGTTAGGCTAAGAAGAAAGGAAATTGCTATAAGTACCAATGATAGCAATAAGTTGCGATTAATATAAAACAAGAAATTAAAAATGTTTAAACTTAAAGTTTAGTAACAATTTAGTTTTTTGAAAAATCCATAAAATAATAACGTTGTACGTACTGTGCAGGGGCAGGTTTGAAACCTGCCTTACTGAGGTATTAACCCGAAATTCTCTGGCAAATCTTTATTACGCCAGAGAATTCTAGCAATTATTTTTATTGAAGTCAAACACGTTGATGATAATATATTGAAGTAAGGCGCAGGGAAAGGTAGCCGAAGGTAACCTAATTAGTGTTTTTAACTAAAACTAACAAAACTGGCATTTCGATAGTATCGGGAAATCTTTTGGCTATTAGAATTATAAGGTTTACAGATTTCTCTCTTCGGTCGAAATGACAAAAGTATGGGTTTTCTTTCAGTCACTATTTAGTTCAATACTCCTGACGGGTCATTTACATGATCCAGAGGGGGTATATGTAGAAGATTTAGACGTGAAGTATCATTTGTTTCAAGCTGGTTGTGCATATCAGAATAGTTCCTACCCCAATAGATATCATTACATTACTTATGACTGGGATAAAAAGAGTATACAACTTGATTTCAGAAAGTTTGTTCCGGGTGAAAGGAAGTGGTGCGTAGATGCTGAAAAGGGAGAGGATGGTAAAAAAACCTTTTCTCTGTTTGGTTAAAAAGATAAAGTAGCGACAGAAATGATTCCTGAAAAACCCACGATGTATCTTAACTGGCTTCAAGAGCATTGTGCATATATGGAAATAGACAAATTGAGAGAGAAAAGTGAGGTAATTCAGGTAAGGCTGCAAGAAATATACATTCCTCTCTATGCACATGAGCCTGCGGGTAAATCCGGGAACAGACAAGGTACAGAAGAAGAGGAAGTGCCGGTGGATATCGAAAAGTTAATTGCACAAAACGAGTATCTCCTGGTTGAAGGGCATCCTGGCTCTGGAAAGACGACCCTTTTAAGACATCTTGCGTATAACATTGTGCAAGGAATAGTTTGCAAGGGACTGGAGGATCACCTGCCTGTACTCATATTCCTGAAAGACCTAAAGAACTTTTTTGAACAAAAATAAGGATATTAAAGCACGGGTTGCAACTGCAGAGGAGATGATGTCATTTTATTTTGGGGATACAGAAAATGGGCTCGACTGTAATGTGGTGAATGCCTTTTGCAAAACAAAGAAAGCACTCTTCCTGCTTGACGGCCTCGATGAAGTAAATCCCGAAGAAAGGGATATTATTGTAAATTCCTTTGCCGATTTCAGGATTAAAAATGAAGGGAATAAGGTTGTTTTTACCAGCAGGCCTCATGGCTTAGGAGGCGTTGCAATAAACCGATTTGGAACGGGCCGTGTAAAAATCCTGCCTTTAAATATGAAACAGGTGGAAGATTTTATAAATAAATGGTTCCAGTATGTATATTCTCTGAGTTCGAAAATAGGCAGCAAAAATGCCCGGAAAATGATAGATGAGATGAAGGTACATCCCGGTGTACATCATCTCACAGATAACCCTCTCATGCTCACAGCGATTTGCATCCTGTACCATGATGGAAAGGAGCTTCCTGGCCAAAGGGCAGAATTATATAAGAAATTCATTGAGAATCTTCTCTACCGGAGATTTCGTGAGTATGAAAAGATCCATGAGTTTTTAATGAGTCTTGCCTTTGAAATGCATACGAAGAAGACAAAAGGAGTTGACAGGGTATTTGTCATTGATGTATTAAAAAAGGTTTATAAAGGTGAAGAAGTGGAAAATGAAAAAGAGCTGAAGAAGAGACTGGAGAATTTGGTCGATGAAATTGAACCAAGATGTGGTGTGTTAAAACTTGAAGATGGACAGTACGGGTTTTGGCATCTCACCTTTCAGGAATTTCTGACTGCGAGCTACATCGTGAATAACAGTACAGATTATCATGAGGCCATACTTCAATATTGGGGGGATAACTGGTATAAGGAAGTTATCGAATTATACATAGGCTATCTGAGCATAGAAAATAAGAGATGGGCAAACAAAATAGTGAAAAATATTATAGAGGCTGAAGATACAGCTCCATATAATAAATGGTTACTGGCTTCCCGATCCATACTCGATATTCATAAAGACAGGAGGGAAAATGAGATTCTTGCTGTAACACGTAAACGTTTGATGGAAATAGTGGAGACCAATGTTAGTCCACAAATACGCGCAAAGGCAGGTGAGACTCTTGGCTGGCTTGGAAACCCCAGAAATCTCAAAGAATTTGTACATATTGAGAGTGGTGAATACAAATTAATTTTGGGAAAAGTTAAGATAAAACCTTTTGAAGATGATATACTATTTTTAGTTGAAATTGAAAAAGTGGCTCCCTCTGTGGGATAATCCACAGAACAAAATATAGCTATATTAAAAGAAAGGAGCCAC
>JANLHY010000031.1 GCA_024653795.1 Candidatus Brocadiaceae bacterium
TTTTACAAGTACTTACGGATTCTGATTACAAAAAAGAACCTTCCATTCTTCATAAACAATTGCCTTTGTTCAACTTATAACCGGACACTAGTGATATTATTTATCTAAATAAGGGAAAAATAATCAAATGGTTTTCCATTTGATTAAGGTAAGACCATATGTTGTAGTAATGGGTATGGGATAACGACAATATATTGTATTCCCAACCAATTACCTTAATCAAATGGAAAACCATAAATAATCATTTTATATGTCAACTTTATTAGTGGTTTATATATATATGAATCTGAGAGGTGTAAAGTGAGTATGTAACATCCAGCCTTCGGGCTGGATGAGGATTGAAACAGTAATTAAACCAAGTTATTTTCCCTTCCCGAAAAGCACTACTCTAATGGTTTTTAAAAATATCACAAAATCCAGGATAAACGACATGTTCTTAATATAATAGAGATCGTACTGTAACTTTTCTTCCGTTTGTTCTATTGAAGATGCATACGGGTACTTTACCTGCGCCCAGCCAGTTAAGCCTGGTCTTACCAAAAGCCTCTGGGTATAAAAAGGTATTTTCTCTTCAAACTCCCTTATGAAGACTTCCCTTTCTGGGCGAGGCCCAATCAAACGCATATCACCCTTAATGACGTTTAATAATTGAGGTATCTCATCCAATCGCCACTTTCTGAGAAATCTCCCAATCTTTGTAATCCTGGGATCGTTATCTGCGGCACAAACCGCGCCGGTAAGCGACTCAGCATTCTCCACCATAGTACGGAATTTCATAATGGTAAATTTTCTACCATCCTTGCCCACACGTTCCTGGGTGTAAAAAATCCCGCCCCTGGAATCGCATTTTATTACTATTGCCATAACCACGATGACAGGTATTAACAAAATAAATAGTATTAACGCGATAACTGCTTCCAGAATAGGCTTAATCAATCTGCTATATAGTTTGGGCTTGCCAATGGCAATGTGGAGCATCCACATATTATTAATATGTTTAAACGGTATTTTACCCGTTAATTGTTCGTAGATAGCAGGCATATCAATGATATCTACTCCTTTCCACGAGCAATTAATCAATGCCTTAATTAAATCGGCATGTTTTTCATGCGTAATCGCTGCAACTATCAGGTCAACATCATTTTGACGAATGACGTTATTTATCGAATATCGATCACCCAATACGGGGTAGCCGTCAATAAGGTTGCCTTTCTTTGATGGGTCATCGTCGATAAAACCCACAGCCTTCATTCCCGATTTCTTTGCCACATTTATCTCTTGTAAAATGGTTTTCCCTGCCCAGCCAGCGCCAACAATGAGGACATTCCGTTTAAAAATCGGTTGTTCCAGGAGATAACTGTACAAAACCCTCCACCCAATAATAAAAAGTGTAATTAGTACCCCATTTATAATAAATACACCTCGTCCTATTCGCAGTGACCAGTTCATATAAAACAACAACGTTGTAATGACAAAGGCACTGGTGGAGGCAAACGTGATGGCCATGACATTCCCGATAGATTTAAAATCCTTTCGGGTATCATAAAGTTCGGTGGAAAAGAATGTAATAATATAGATCCAGCCTGTTAATATAAATGACAAAGGATTACTTTGTATATAGCCCCATCCAGCATTCAACCCTAAACGAAGTATTGCCGACAGAAAGATTGAACCGTTTACAATAAGCAGGTCTCCCAAAATGAGTATTATGAGCCATTTTGAG
>JANLHY010000032.1 GCA_024653795.1 Candidatus Brocadiaceae bacterium
ACGCTCAGCAATGAGCCTTCCCGGTCACGCGCCCTTATGGTCTGGGTAATCTCCAGACTCTGCTGCGTGGCCTTATCCATGAGTACCCTGTTGTCTGCCTGATATTTTTGAATTTTGCCAATGTGCTTCAGCGAGGTCTTTTGTGTCTCTTTTAAATACTGGATTACAGCGCCTGCAGCCCCCAAAGCCGGCCCCACGTCTTCACAACCGAAACCTTCCAGGGAGGTGGTTCCAAAGTGTTCCATCAGGATTCGATATGCAGTATCTTTCGAAAACTCCCAATCAGGGCGAGCGGTAACGATCCCGTCACATTCTGCCCGTATCCTTTCCATAAAAGAGGTATTGTTCCTTACGGTTTCTTCGGGTAACAACACTTCCGATGGATTCAGTCTTGCAAATTCGTCAAAGAGGAGTTCTTTCCGAATATCCTCGACTTGAAACCGGCCTGTAGACAAATCTATCCAGGATAATCCCATCATGGTATTTGCTTCCAATACCGCAATTAAATAATTATTGCTTTTATCTTCAAGGAGGGTATCTTCTGTAATCGTCCCCGGCGTTATAATCCGGGTGACACCGCGATCGACAATTCCCGTGGCCTCTTCTGGGTCCTGCAATTGATCACAGATGGCTACCTTATGCCCAGCCTTGATTAATCTTCGAATGTAAGAATCGGCGGCGTGATGAGGCACGCCTGCCATTGGTATTGCGCCTTCACCTTTGGAACGTGAGGTGAGGGTGATCCCCAATACCTTCGAAGCGAGTTTGGCGTCCTCAAAGAATAACTCGTAGAAATCGCCCATACGAAAAAAAAGCAGTGAGTCTTTATGCTGCCTTTTTATTTCGTTGTATTGGCGCATCATCGGTGTTTCAGTAATCATAGTAACACGAACATGGATTTGATTTTATAAAAACAACAGGCACAGACAATTTGCCCAATTAAACGTTCTGGAATTTCAAACAATTCGTTGGGGCTGTCCAAAAAGTCCAAGAAAACCAATTATGCATACAACCTGTAGGGGCAATTCATGAATTGCCCCTACCCATACAATATGGGTAGAAACTTTTTGGACAACCCCTTAGGTGGGGGTGAAGGAAAAAGGCTGATCACCCTCCCCTAGCCCCTCCCATCAAGGGAGGGGTTAATTATGATTCGTGTAACTGCCAAAGGCCTAATTTAAAATTGGGAAAATGGGAGGTTGAGAAGTTGCGAAATTCGGACATTCTCAACTTCCTATCTTTCCAACCTCTCAACTTCACGTATCTGCGGTTTCTCTTCACAAATGAGTCAAGTTTTTATGTGTAATCTGCGGAATCTGTGGTTTCAATCTTTTTTTGGTCTGAGGCTTCGCCTCGATAATCCTGAGCCTGGATATCCTGAAATCAGGGTTATCCTGAAAAAAATAAAGATGAGAAGTACATGAACAGTCAGAAGAACCGAATCCGTTTACAAGTATCTGGACATTTTTTATATTTCTAATTTTTTGACTCAGCATACACTCCGTATGTTTTTCACCAGCATAGGTGTGGACACAAGTCACCTGCCCATAGTGGAGCAGATAGTCGATATGCCAGTGCATTTTCTTGTCTTGCCGCAAATGCCTTTCAATCCTGTCTTCCAGGTTATTTTGAGCGCTCCCTACATAGACATAAAAACCTCTTGGAAAGCGAAAGGTACCCAGACATCCAACCCGTATATTATGCTTTTTAAGGAGTTTAATGGTAAGACAATATATACCTTTATTCAAAACAAACCCTAACCCGAACGAGTCGGAATCCGTAGCGCGGGTGGTTTATCCCCCGCCAAATGCCGACCACAAGGGATCGGCGCTACGTTTTTTGCTAAAAATGTCAAAATATTTTTGATAAGCGCCTAA
>JANLHY010000063.1 GCA_024653795.1 Candidatus Brocadiaceae bacterium
TATTTAAAAGCTCATGGATACTGATTTGTCCAGGGGCAGATTCTTTTCCTGTACGTAGAGAGGCAAATGTTAAATAACTGCCAAATCTTTTATACAAGATGCGGCTGATGATGCCTAATTCTCCCATGCAAAACGAGATTATAGGCATCTGTGATTGTTGGAGGAGGCGATATATCCTGACGTTGTCTGTAATGCTATTGGCGTGAGTAACAATTTTCACAATGTCACCGCCGCTCTGGCTGAGTCTCTTGTAAATATCTGTTAAGTCTCCTGGCGTTTCACGAAAATTGTGGTACGACACAATTAATTTCGTTTTACCTGCTTGGGCATGGTGCTCCGTGCACCTGCTTATATGTTGAATACTGTCATGTTCAATATCCACATAATCGGCCTGTAACCGTATCGCAAGTTTTAAGAGTGCAATCCTTTCTTCTTCGCTTCCGTTAAATTTGCCTCCTTCCCGAACAGGCCTATTGGTAACAATCACAGGCTTTGTACGCTTTTCAAGTAAACGTTTCAGGTCAACGTCCTTTATATAGTCAATGCGTAATTCGATTATATCTGCAACCATTGATGCCTCTGTCATATCATGAAGGGCATCATCAAGGTTATTTGCAATAATGGGTATACAGATCATAGAATAATTCTTTTTTTTGTAAATATATGTTCATTAAAAACTGCTAAATCCGAAATAATTTCAAAATTACAAATTCAGTAACAGATTAGTTTTTTGAAAAATCTCGATAAAAATAAGGTTTTACCCACCGCCTGTGTAGGGGCGAAGCATTTGCTGGTATGAAACACACCCCCGGCCCCTCTTTTTAGAGGGGAGAGTAAAAGTCCCCTCTAAAAAGAGGGGATTAAGGGGTGGGTTCTCTTTCCCCGTTCCCCGTTTTCACGAGGACAAGTTTCACGAGGACAAGGGTCGTGAAATCTCAGTAAATATTACACGAATTACCGGCTTACCCACCCCTAAATCCCCTCCCAAGAGGGGACTTTCTAGCTTGATTTTATACTCCTCATTACTTCCGCTGTGCTTTTTGAATGAGTTATATCTTGTGTATAACCACCCAGATTAAAACCTCTGGGGCTTTCTTCGACCAATTTATCCCAGTCGCTTTCCTGCATAGGTAACGAGAGATAAGGATATTCATGTAATATGCTCAAATATTTATAATACATACTAACGAGGGTTTCTACAAGCTTATCTTCATAATATTGCGCCTCAATCCTGAACACCTTTACGCCTGTATGCCCAAAGGCATGGAGATAGGGCAATACGCAAATGTCCCTTGCAAGCAGAAGATGATTACGGCAGTATTGGTCGATTTCGATCGGCCGTATTTCTCCTCGTTCATCTTTGAGCGCGTATCCCATGTGTTGACAAACCTGCCTGCAATGATCCTTCGTATGCGATTTAGATGTCACCATGGCTGGAATACAATGTTCGAGTATCATGCCTGAAACGGGTCCGTGTACGATACATTCTACTGGCAGCGATGATTCATTAGATAATTGTTTGAGATGTTTATGTGAACATTCCAGGGACGCTGTAACTCCAGAGGCGCCTAATTCCTTTAAAAGATTTAAAGCTCGCACATTGAGGACATTTAACGAATAGTCTCCCAAAAATTTTAAACCAAATTCC
>JANLHY010000100.1 GCA_024653795.1 Candidatus Brocadiaceae bacterium
AATATGCGCATAATACTCTGATCCGCATTCCGGGCACAGTTTTGTTTTCTCAGGAGACATATGCAATTATCCGCCGCCGGCTATAGCAGGCACTATGGAAATATGGTCACCGTCCTTTACCGGCGTGTTTATGTTGCCTATAAAACGGATGTCCTCGTCGTTGAGATAGAAATTAACAAACCGCCTGATTTGGCCGTCGCTATCACAGATTCTCTCTTTAATCCCCTTATAATTTGCCTCAAGGTTTTCGATAATTTCTTTAATATTCTTTCCTTCTACCTTCACCTCGTCAGCGCCTTTGGTGAGCGACCTGAGCGGCGCTGGAATACGTACGCTTACTGGCATAATTATACCCCTTTCAAATTTTAAAAATTAGGTTAATTTTTGCAATGCAAAAACCAACGACTTTTCGTAAACATAAGAAAACTCATTTTACCCACCCCTTTATCCCCTCCCAGGAAGGGACTTTTTAATTCCCCTCTCGAGGGGGGTAAGGGGTGTGTTATAATTTATAATATTTCACAAAACGCACACAACCAGAAAATTTGAAATCCTGTACGTGTACGTTTAACGTACACCCGCCATCTTCTCATCCATTATAGCATCAAATTCGGCAAGGGAAGGATTGATAATCTTGGGAACCTCCAGCTTATTTATTACCGCTTCCTGGGTTTTTAATCCATTCCCCGTAACACTGATGACAATGGACTCATCCTTTGGAATCTTACCCTGCTCAATAAGTTTTTTCGTAACCGCTACCGTTACACCGCCCGCAGTTTCCGTAAAAATACCTTCCGTTCTGGCAAGCAATTTAATGCCTTCCACAAGTTCATCGTCGGACACATCCTCTGCCCATCCGCCGGATACGCTAATAGACTTCACTGAATAATAGCCGTCGGCTGGATTGCCAATCGCTATTGACTGCGCGATGGTATTTGGTTTTACGGGTTTAATCACATCAGTTTCAGCCTTAACGGCCGTGGTTATCGGCGAACTGCCGGTGGCCTGGGCGCCGTGGAGTTTAGTATCCGCACTATCAATAAGTCCCAGTTTTACGAATTCTTTGATGGCTTTTTCTATCTTTGTAATTAAAGATCCACCGGCCATGGGAACAACAATATGTTTAGGCGCTCTCCATCCAAGCTGCTCCATGATTTCATATCCATAGGTTTTTGAGCCTTCGCCATAGTATGGCCTTAAATTCACATTCACAATGGCCCAGCCGTATTTATCAGCAATCTCAGAGCAAAGTTTATTTACAGTATCATAATTACCCTTTACTTTTATCACATTCGCGCCATAAATCAGAGTTCCGATGATCTTTCCTTGTTCAAGATCGGCCGGCATGATGATATAACTCTCCAGCCCTGCCTGTACAGCCTGGGCGGCAACCGCATTCCCCAGATTTCCTGTTGTGGCGCATCCTACCGTTTTAAAACCAAACTCCTTCGCCTTTGTCAGTGCGGTAGAAACGACCCTGTCCTTAAACGAAAATGTGGGATAATTTACAGAATCGTTCTTTACATACAGTTCTTTTACTCCGAGCACCCTGGCAAGGTTATTTGCCTTGACGAGGGGCGTAAAACCCACCTGTGCGCCAACCGTCGGTTCTCCATCAATGGGAAGCAGTTCCTGATAACGCCACATCGTCTTGCCACGTGATTCGATCAGTTTTCTGGTCAGAACCTTCTTGATTCCATCGTAATCATAATCAACTTCCAGCGGGCCAAAACAAAAGCTGCATACATGCAATGGCTCTTTTGGATACGGTTTTCCGCACTCACGGCACTTAAGACCTTTAACAAAACCCATCTTCTTCCTCCGTTCATCTAATAATCAGGACACAGATTTTCGCAGATATACACAGATGTCATTCCTGCGAAAGCAGGAATCCAGTCAATCTATGTTCATCCGTGTCCAAACTATTCAGCAAATAAAAAAGCCTCTTTCTATTTTAAATAAGATAGGAAGAGGCTTTTCCATGTCCCTATCTTATCTTTTCCCAATATATGAGACAGGAATTAGCACCTGCATCTCGTTCAGCGAATTCGCTGGACAAGACCGGTTGCTGTGGCTTCATAGGGCCAGTCCCTCTGCCACTCTAGATAAGACGAACAAATTTTACTGAATTGTAACGAAAAATATAGGTACTGTCAATTGCTAATTTAAGCTGTTAATAACAATACCGGTAATTAACTTCGGATAGAAATACGTTGACTTCGGGGGCATTACCTTGCGTGCCATGGCGATTTCTCTGACCTGTTCAATGCGGGTGGGTCTCAGAAAGAATGCCAATTGATACTGCCCCGACTTCACCAGTGATACAGCCTCTGTTTCTTCCTTTACACATTTCACATATTCCTTTATGGCTGCATCAGTGGAATGTATACCCAATATCTTATGTATGATCGCACTGTGAAGGATTCCGGCATCCAGATGCCTCCATTCGGGATGATTGTTTGCAAATACGGTATCCAACAATTTTTCATTGCTTAACAGCAATTTATAATAAGCATCTTCCTGGCCGACATACATCACAAAGGTATGATTTTCGGCTTCATTATTGAGTCTCGACATAAACTCTTCTACACAACACCCCTTGCCGATCAGTTCAACCGTAAAAGATTCTTTGAGAGACTTAAGAATCCGGTCGAAATTATAATCATTTATGTTGCGAATAAGCCGATGTGCCGGAAGAATCTGTAATCCTGGGTTATTCATAGACACACACACCATCATCACATAATCTAAGGGTAAATCGCCTGAAAGCCTGCCGTTTTCTTTACGCATCTGCTCTTTATAAGCCAACGAAGTCTCATAACGATGGTGACCATCTGCAATAAAGAGTGGCTTCTCCTTCATGAGAGTAACCAATCTGTCAATGGTCTGTTTCTCTTTTATTACCCAGAGCTTATTTTTTACACCCGTATCATCTGTAAAATCTACCTCTGGTTTTGAAACAGCCATCGTTGATAAATAGCTATCGACCTCATTATTTCCATCGGGAAAAAGGGCAAAAATGGAACTAAGGTTTGCCTGGCATGACTGAGTAAGTTTTAAACGGTCTGCCTTAGGGCCGGGAAGCGTTTGCTCATGAGGATAGATGTACCCTTTGTCAAAAGGCTCCAGCTTTACCAAAGCAATAAAGCCCCTGCGACTAAACCACCTGTTGCCGGACAAAAATTCCTGGTCGTAAATATAAATCGCCGGTGCATCTTCTTGCTTGAGTATCCCCTGCTTTCTCCAATTACTGAGAAATTCGGCAGCACGGGTATATTTGTTGGTTTTCTCGGTATCACCTGGAATGTCTTTTCCAAAATCCAAACGGATGATATTATTTGGATGAATCTGATAGTACCGTTCTTGCCCATCCGGTGAAATTACATCATACGGCGGCGTCACAACGGACGACATGTCCGAAATGACTTCTTGATTGTACCGCAATCCTTGAAATGGTTTTATAATAGCCATGTAAATTTACGATTTATGATTTGTGATTTACGATTTTAAATCCAAAATCGTAAATCTGAAATCTGAAATATCTTGATCCTGTCCTGTACAGGTTAAGTGCCTTCCTCCCATGACGCGAGATATTTCACCTGTTCCTGGGTAAGGGTATCAATCGTAATGCCCATAGATTTCAGTTTCAGACTAGCCACCCACTGATCTATCTCTTTCGGTACATCATAAACCTTCGGCGAAAATTTACCCTTATTTTTCATCACATACTCGGTGGATAGCGCCTGGGTTGCAAAACTCATATCCATTACACAGGCAGGATGGCCTTCTGCCGCTGCAAGATTGATAAGACGGCCTTCAGCCAGCAGATAAACCGATTTCCCGTTCTTGAGCACATATTGATCAACAAAATTACGAACTGATTTATTGACTTTCGTCGCTATGGATTCTAAAACCTCAATATCAATCTCCACATTAAAATGGCCGGAATTGCAAACCATCGCCCCGTTTTTCATGGCTTCAAAGTGCTCTTTTCTGATTACGTGGATATTCCCCGTTAATGTGCAGAATAAATCACCAATCTTAGCTGCTTCGCTCATAGGCATTACCATGAACCCGTCCATGGCGGCTTCCAAAGACTTAATCGGATCAATCTCAGTAACCACCACATTCGCACCCATGCCTTTTGCACGCATGGCCAATCCCTTTCCACACCATCCATAACCGACAACAACAAATATCTTACCCGCCAGCAGTGTGTCTGTCGCCCGGATAATTCCATCGATGGTAGATTGTCCGGTTCCGTAACGATTATCGAAAAGGTGTTTTGTGTCAGCGTCGTTCACAGCAACGACGGGGATCTTCAGTGACCCGTCTTTCTCCATAGCCCTTAACCGTATCACACCCGTGGTCGTTTCTTCCATACTTCCGCATATTTGCGGAATGAGTTCCTTTCTCTCTTTATGGATAGCGGAAACCAGGTCGGCGCCGTCGTCCATCGTAATGGTTGGTTTATGGTCAAGCGCCGATAAAAGATGTTTGTAATACGTTTTATTGTCTTCGCCTTTGATAGCAAAGACAGGGATACCGTAATCCTTCACGAGAGAGGCAGCAACATCGTCCTGCGTGGACAATGGATTTGAGGCACAAAGGACAACATCAGCGCCACCTGCCTTGAGCGTCCTGACCAGATTTGCCGTTTCAGCTGTTACGTGAAGGCAGGCAGACATTCTTGTGCCCTTTAATGGCTTTTCCTTTTCAAATCTCGCCATTACCTGCGCTAGGACTGGCATATCATTACTTGCCCATTCAATGCGTTTCTTGCCGCCTGGTGCAAGGTTTATATCTTTTATATCATAGTTCATGAATTCTCCCTTTCTTTGTTAGATTATTTACTCTCTGAATTTATCTATGAAATCTTTTGTGACTTTGATAGCATCTTTCACTAATGTTGCGTTATAAATAAGTCCTCTATAATATCCAGCAATGTGCAATGTATCGTAAAGGCTCTCAAAGGATCTCATAAGCTTGCCGTTATGTATGGCAAAGTATCTTCTCAATACCTTTCTGTACTCATCAACCGACTTGGGTAGTTCTTTTTTGTTTAGTCCCTTTTTGAGTAACGCTTCGTTAATTGCCTCCAACACCGCCAAATATGCAGTACCAAATGCTTCTCGTACTGGTTTGATATCTGTATATTCGTTATCTTCAACCGGGGTCTTTGCAAGTATCTCTTTTGCATTCTGTAAATATCTCAGAGATTCTTTCATTTTTTAGCCCCTCTCTCTATTAAAAATTTGTTGGCTAAAGTTTTTAGATATTTTCCATAAAATTCAAGAAAGATTGAAATGTTTTTGTAAACAACTTCATCCTTATACTCTCCGTATTCATGTATGATGCGATTCCTCAATCCCGTTGTTCTCGCCAACTTCAAAGCTACATCTTTTTCGATGATTCCTGCCTCGTCTAATTTCATAAAGGAATCATGGTAAGATTCCGGTGTAATTCCATTTTTTGATAAGACAAAGCTGTTTATATCACATGCTACTTCAACGATTAACTGTAAGAGCCTTTCTATTGCGCGTCGTTTAATTTTATCCTCTATATACTGAAGGAAAAGTAGCGACTCAAAACTTTTAAGTTCCTCATAATAATTTTTGAGATAATTAAGCTTACTTATAAATATCTCTTTGTCTTCCCGAAGCCAGTTCATCCTAGCCTTTCTAAAGCCGTAAGTTCTCAATAAGTTGAGGTAATGTATGCTGTCATTCCCGAATGCTTTTATCGGGAATCCAGAATCTTGATAACATTAAAATTAGATTCCCGCTAAAAACTGCGGGAATGACAATCTGTAATTTACCTCAACTTATTGAGAACTTACCTAAAGCCTTCCTTAATACCTGCTCCTTCATTTTTCTAAACTTTTCGGTTTCCCAATACTGCTTTAGACATCGAAGCCTAAATTCCACTAACATCGTGTAATTTCTATAAGCTACAGGTTTCCCTTTTTTTACAACCTGATACAACAGTAAAGGAGATGCTTCATTTAAAAAGGCAACGTCTATCCGTTCGGTTCTAAAAAAATCAATAATGGTATCATAAACACTGTTTTTGTCATATTCTCTGCTTTCAAAATAGACACCTATATCAATATCGCTATCCGCACGAAAACTATCAGAAAGAACGGAACCAAACAGAAAGATTATATCTGCCCCGATAAGTTGCATCAACTTTTCATAATCTTTAGTAAGTATAACATCCTTTAATAGCATCAGAGTATTTTGTATCCTATCTGCCGAAAGTGTACATCAAAAGTTAGTGCCTCCTTGATATGCATCTTCCTCATAGAGATATTTATCATGATGGATTGATAAGTCTTTGATGCCACTATGGCAAGGATTTGTGCCAAGAGTGAAAATGGGATCTTTTTCAACAATAGTTGGTTCTATAATAATTTTCCCCTTCTCCCACCTGATCTCAGCCTTTTTAATTCCTCTCAAAAACTTTTTAGGGATAACAAGCCCCTCTTTTTTAACTTTTGATTCCATGTGTTTAATAAGCCCCTATATTTAAGTAACACCATTTCCCAGTCATCGCTGTATTTATCAAAACTATTCAGACCCTGTGGTAAAACGTATAACACGAGAGGTGAATAAATCATTATCTTTTCCATCACTAATTTTAGCCGCGAGATCGAAGTCATATTCAGTATTAGATTGAAGTAAACCACTGGGAATTGTGTAAGAAGTAACATCTTTCGACAATTCGATTTCGCATCCGATCTTATTTACGCCATCCCCTTCCACAGTTTCAATAAATATGAACAAACCGTCAATATTATTCAGTGCTTCCCATGTAATAGTAGGAGCTAAGGATACATCGGTAGCACCATCTTCAGGATAGGTAATCTCTGGAGTTTCTGGAAAATCATGGGTTATATCGACTTTCAGGCTTCCATATTTTTTTGGTAAAAGGGTAATGCTATACTCCCCCTCTGGAAATTTCTTTTTAAACTCGTCATAGCTCCCATAGGATGCCCATAAACCAATCTCATCAAGACCGAGTGAGTTTTTCAACTTCATATTCTTGCCCGATGGGATTTTAATTGTGGCAGTTTTAACTTTCTTTACGTCTTCACCACCAATTTCAATCGCAATGTCATACGACTCACCATCGGAAGAAACATATTTAAACAGGTCTATGCCCATTTCTACATCGTTTTCAGCCCAAGCTACCCCCTCGTACTTATTCAAACCCACCACTGCCAAAAAAGTCAGCACAAAGATTACCATAAATTTCTTCATCTTATCATCCTTTTCTTTTCCACAAAAACCCACTCTGAATTTACATAGAATTCTGCAAATGCCTTTTTAGTTGGATGTTAAATATCGCCTTGCCTCATCAATAACCTTAAGAATTGAAGGTTCTACAACACCCGTTACCCTGTCTGGAATATGCTTGTGATGAGGAAAATTCTCAAGACCTGGGAAATGCGGCGTGTTGTCATATCGAAAGACAAGCTTGTTTTGCTCGTCCTGAAAATGATAGCGATAGCCAATATGTCTGGGCCGACCGGCTTCACCAATAACTGCCTCGTTCAACTCCAACATATGTCCCTTCCGGAAGCGAACTCGTATACGCAAGTTCACACGATCAGCCGCTACAATCTCCTCTTCATAACGCTCCACATAGGAGTCTTCCGCCTGCCGGACTGTGGCTTCAACTTCCTTAAGATATCTTGATAGAAAATCAAGCAACATGCTGCACATGTACCTCTATTTCGCGCCTGATCGCAACATAATGTTGATAGTCATTCGCCCATTCGACGAAATCCTCGGAGTCTTCCGACTGTCCCTTGCTAAACTTGTCGAAAAACTCCTCCGATGCCATCCGGTATCGAGTTTCAAAAATGCTGAGACGCTTAGCTATAGCTACAAGAGCGTCTACAGGCGAATCATACTCAATTCTTTGCTTCCTCATATTTCCTCCTTCCTGGAACGACCGTATTGTCAAAAGGTTGGTAGGCATTGCCTTACCCTATCTGACTGAGATTTCACGACCAAGGAACCCACCCCTTCCCCCTCCCAAGAGGGGAATTGTGGAGTCTCCTCCCAAGAGGGGAATAATCCATGCCACCCTACAAACCGCATAAATAAAATGAAAATTCCTATACGGTTAAAGTATCTGCGTTTATTTGCGAAAATCCGCGTCCTGTCCAATTTTAAACGATTTTAAACGCCTGCGGCCTTTCGTAAGGCATCCACCATATCCGTCTTTTCCCAGGTAAATGAACCCTCGGGGCGGCCAAAATGGCCGTGACGGGCGGTAATTTTGTAAATTGGTCTTCTCAGTTTCAGCCGGTCAATAATACCTCTTGGTGTCATATCAAAAACATTTTCACAGATTTGGGTGAGTTTCTCATCAGAAACCTTACCAGTGCCTTCCGTTGTGATATGGATAGCAAGTGGTTTGGCAACACCGATGGCATAAGCCACCTGTGCCTCGCATCGATCTGCAAGACCAGAAGCTACCACGTTCTTTGCAATGTGTCTGGCTGCATAGCAGGCGCTACGGTCAACCTTCGTTGGGTCTTTCCCCGAAAATGCCCCGCCGCCGTGACGTCCCCAGCCGCCGTATGTATCCACGATGATTTTTCTCCCAGTTAAACCACAGTCTCCCTGAGGACCACCAACTACGAAACGCCCCGTTGGATTTATATGATAAATCGTTTTGCTATCCAATAAATTTGCGGGAATCACCTGCTTAGCAACTTTTTCAATCATATCGGCTTTAATCGTTTCGTACTTTACATCAGGTGCATGTTGGGTAGAAACAACTACCGTATGCACCCGAACAGGTTTATGGTCTTCATATTCCACCGTTACCTGTGATTTTGCATCAGGACGTAAATATTTCAATGTTCCATTTTGTCGTAACTCGGCATGTTTTATAATAATGCGGTGAGCCAGCATAATAGGAAGCGGCATCAATTCCGGCGTGTCGTTGCATGCATAACCAAACATCATGCCCTGATCGCCAGCGCCTTGCTCTTTATGGAGACCTTCACCTTCGGTTACTCCTTGTGAGATATCAGGTGATTGTTTTCCAATACTGGTAATGACAGCACAGGAGTTATAATCAAACCCCATCGAGGCGTCAGTATATCCAATCTCTTTTATTGTATTTCTTACGATATCGGAAATGTTTACATTTGCCTTTGAGGTAAATTCGCCAGCGACAAAGGCTACTCCGGTGGTTACCAGCGTCTCACAAGCCACCCTGCTCATAGGGTCTTGCTCAAGCATTGCATCCAGTACGGCATCAGATATCTGGTCAGCAACCTTATCCGGGTGTCCCATAGATACTGATTCTGAGGTAAATAAATGCCTTCCTTTCTTCATACTGATACTGTCCTCTCCTTCAATAAAATTTTCCTTAATACTTTTAAATTACGTTCGGTAGCGCCCCTTTGTTTCATTACGACTGATTGCGCCCTCTTCCCTAATTCCAGGGCTTCGTACGGATGCTCCAATAAATACATTAATTCGTTTGATAGTGACGATTCATCTTGAACAATCTTTATGGCATCAGCTTCTTTCAGCAACTGAACCTCCTCATTAAAATTAAAGGTATGAGGTCCAACGATAGTCGGTTTGGCCAGTCCCGCTGGTTCCATCATATTTTGTCCGCCTTGTGGCACAAGACTTTTCCCAACAAACACGCAGTCTGCAACACTGTAGATAGGGAGCAACTCCCCAATAGTATCGCACAAAACTACCGTTTCATATTTATCCGCGTCTATTTTGCTGCCTTTATCGAGCGTAGTCTTTCTTACATATCTGAGACCTGCAGACTCGATTTGTTTTATTACTTCAGAAACCCTTTCAATGTGCCGCGGCGCCAAAATCAGTCTTAGCTTGTCAACTTTTATGCGAATTTGCTTGAAGATCCTCAGAAGAATGGCCTCTTCACCCTCGTGTGTGCTGCCGCAGACAATAACCTTATCATCCTTACCGATTTCAAAGAGACACAGCAACCGTTCTTTCATATCTTCCGAAACGGCAGTTGCCATATTATCAAACTTCATATTGCCTGTTGCAAAAATTTGCGTCTCCGGTATACCAAGATTCTTAAGACGTCTTGTATCGTTCTCCGTCCTTGAGCAAAAGACATTGTCTTTATTGGTCAAACTTTCAAAGAACCCCTTTGAAATCTTAGATAAAACACGATACCATTTCAGAGATTTTTCTGATATCCTGGCATTCACCAGAATTACAGGAATATGTTTCTTTGTTAAGGCTATTAAAAAATTAGGCCATATCTCCAATTCGACCAATATCACATAAGCAGGGTCTATGGCGTTTAATACCCTGTCCACTACCCAACTCAGGTCGAGAGGAAAATAAAAAATCTTCTTACCTTGAAAGCACCTCTCAGCAACGGACAATCCTGTATTGGTATTGGCAGATACAACTATATCCAAATTATTAAACTCTTTTTCGATGGATTTTACAAGTGCTTTTACTGTTAAAATCTCACCGACAGAGGCACAGTGGATCCACACACAGGGGTTCTTTCCCTTCCTTGTACCAAGCCAACCCAACCGCTGTGTTATACCAGAACGGTATCGTTCACTCAGTATGAGTTTTAAAAAAAAGTATGGTGAACCACAGACGAGCGCTGTTCCATAAACAGCATCAAAGATAGTAGGCATGGTGGATGGAGTGAATTTTCAGATTATTTTAATGTTCAAGGAATTTCAATCTTTTATGATTCCCCTCTAAAAAGAGGGGACAAAGGGGTGTGTAAGTTTGTCGCAACACACACCCAGCCCCTCTTTTTATAAGTAAAGGCAATAAATAAGAGACACCTTATATGTCATTCCCGCATGCTTTTAGCGGGAATCCAGTCTTTTGCAAGATCACTCCAATCAGGATTGATCCTCTCTATGAGCGCCAACTTCCATTTGCGGTTCCATTTTTTTAATTGCTTTTCTCTTTGAAGAGCCGCATAGATGTCATTTGTCTCTTCATAATGCACAAGTTGATGGACACTATATTTTGAAGTAAAACCCTTAACAATGTTGTTTTTATGTTCATACACGCGCC
>JANLHY010000121.1 GCA_024653795.1 Candidatus Brocadiaceae bacterium
GCCCCGAAATATTTTTTTATCACAGGCTCAGACTCTGGATATAGCTTAATTACATCTCCGATACTGGTTTTTTTTGTTATTTTTAGTTCTTCCGTCATAAACTCATATCTCCTATTTGAATTTTTAGATAAGTATGTACTAACTACGATGTAGGGTATCGGACAAAGGAGCTTTTGTCAATTAAAAAACTAAAAACGCAAAGAAGGACGTTTTGAAATTTTCATTGATTAATGAATATTTATTTCTTACAGTATTTATTATGATACAGTTACCTCATATCCCTTTTATCATTACCATAATTTTGTATTTTATATCTTCCGTTTGGTCAATCGGATATATCATAAAACCCGGTGTTTTTGATAAAAAGGTGGCCAAATGGGCTATGATGATGGGATTTTTCGTCCACAGCGGCTTTATTGTATTCCTCGGCCTCGAATCAGGCAGCATTCCCATAACAAACGTGTATGAGTCCTTCTTATCTTTGCTCTGGTGTATTCTCTTTGTTTACATAAATCTGGACTACCTTTACAAGCTGCCATCTTTAGATACATTTTTATTGCCTGTTGTTACTGCGCTTTCAATATGGGCTCTTACGTTTGATAGTGGCGACCTGTTAATTACCGTAAGACTTCAGAATTTCTGGCTCATAGCGCATATTATTCCTATATTCGTGGGATATGCTGCTTTCACCATATCTTTTAGTCTAAGCATCATGTATTTGACTCAACAAAGGCAATTGAAACACAAATTGTTTGGTTCTCTTTTTAACAAATTGCCCTCTCTGGAGGGGATTGACAAGATGATGTGGAAGACGATTTCATTTGGCTTTCCACTCCTTACCCTCGGCCTTGTATTTGGCGCATTTTGGGTAAAGACACAAAATGTTTTGGGTGATATGTGGTACCTTGATTATAAGGTTATTTTGGGATTGGCAACCTGGTTGATATATGCGGCATTGCTGCATATGCGTCTGATCGCGTCATTTCATGGAACCAAGATTGCATGCTTGACCATTGTGGGTTTTTGTCTGGTACTCTTTACCTTTATCGGCACCTTTTTTATGGGATCAAAGCATGCCTTTCAGCGGGTGAGCGAACAAACGCATAGTGAGGTTTTGAAGGTTCAGTAACACTTTATACGCTAGCGAGGCGAAGCCTCAGACCATTAAAAACATTTGGAACCACAGATTTCGCAGATTACACAGATTTTAGATTATTAAATTCCACAGATTATTGAGAAAAAGTAGGTTGGGTGAAGCGAAGCGCACCCAACAAAAATGGTGGCGATGGGTTCGCTGCGCTTAACCCATCCTACTTATTGGCTATCCGAAATACGAAACTTCATTTGTATTCATTTTGGATTTATTAGATAAGGATTGTGTATGAGTATCCTGGTTGTAGGATTGAATCATAAGTCAGCGCCGGTAGAGGTCAGGGAAAAACTAGCTTTTAATCCCAACAGTATCAATACTGCCTTATCTCACTTTTCCCAAAAATATCAAGATCAAAATGCAGAGATTGTTATTTTATCGACCTGTAACCGTGTCGAACTCTATATCTCATCGCAGGATGGCGCTATTAAGGTAGAAGATGTCCTTTCGTTTCTTGCTGACTTTCATAAGATTGAGCTAAATACCTTTTCTCCGTACATGTATCACTATAATGATGACCGTGCAGTGAACCACATTTTCTTTGTTACGGCAAGCCTTGATTCTATGGTACTCGGAGAATCGCAGATACTCTCACAGGTCAAAGAAGCATATACCATGGCAGCCATGGAAGAGGCTACGGGAAAAATTTTAAACCAGTTATTTCAGCAGGCGCTCAATGTCGCCAAGATCGTGCATACCAGAACATCCATCGGCAAGCGAAAGGTTTCAATAAGCTCCGTAGCCGTGGAATTTGCCGAGAAAATATTCCAGGATTTTACCGGCAAGATGGTCCTTGTCGTGGGCGCTGGTGAAATGTGCGAACTTTTACTCAAGCATCTTTATGAGGAAGGCGCGCGTACCTTTATCGTTGCGAATCGTACCTTTGAACGCGCACAGGAGCTTGCAATCGAATATCATGGTCAGGCCATCAAATATGAATTGCTTGGAGAACACCTTGAAAAAGCAGATATTGTTATTAGTTCCACATCTGCCCCGCACTATGTAATACATGCCGATCAGGTGAAAGAAGCTATCAGGCATCGGAGGGGAAATCCCATGTTCCTCATCGATATTGCAGTTCCCAGGAATATTGAACCAGAGATTGCCAATATTGACGATGTGTATCTCTATAACATCGACGACTTACAATCTGTCGTCAGCCAAAACATAGACGAACGAAATAAAGAGGTGGAAAAATGCCGTGGCCTTATTGAAGAAGAGGTAGGACACTTCATGGCACGACTTGAGGAGATGAAGATAGAACCGGCGATCACCCACTTACGCAATCATTTCCATTCCATCGGGAAAGAAGAATTGGATCGCTTAAAACCTAAATTAAAGAATGTAGATAACGGAGACTGGGAACAGGTCATTTATACCATGGAACGCACCATCAACAAACTCCTCCATCATCCCGCAAAGGTAGCCAAACAAGAGGCAAAGAATGGCGGCGGTTACCGGTACGTGGAGACCATAAAGAAATTATTTGGCATATTCCACCACACCGATCATTCGCAGCGCTGATCGATATTTCTTTGGATATTATTCGCGCGGAACGACGGCACATCGTTTACAATCAGCCCCCCTGCCTCCAAATGCTCATAAGCATAAAAAACATTCCTCTACTGCTATTTGAAATGTACCAACCGCCCTTTCAACCTCTGCCCGTGCATCAGTAATATGTTTGCCTGCTTCCAGCGCAATCATTACTACTTTGTTTGTATTTTTATCCTAGAAACGATTAAACCATCTTATCGCATGTGTGGTTCTGACACCCCAGATTCGTGAAATGTGGCCATTTCATTCAATAATTTTACTGCTGCCTCCATAATGCCTATACCCAGGGCGGCGCCTGTTCCTTCCCCTAATCTCATGTTTAAATCTAATAATGGGATTTTGTTTAAGAGATTTAACATCATTCTGTGCCCCTTTTCTGCCGAGACATGGGAAGCAATCAGGTATTTATTTACCTTAGGCTCTATTGCATTAGCAATCAGGGCGCCTGCCGTTGAAATAAACCCATCCAGCATTATCGGCACACGATAACGAGCTGCACCCAAACACAAGCCGGCAATTCCGCCAATTTCGTATCCACCGACCTTTGCCAGCACATCTATCGGATCATTTGGATTCGGCTGGTTCACATCTATTGCCTTTTTTATTACACTGATTTTTCTTTGCAGCATCTTTTCATCTAACCCTGTTCCATAACCCGTTGCTACATCAACATCCAGTTTACCCAAAACGGCTAGAATGGCGCTGCTTGGAGTTGTGTTACCGATTCCCATATCTCCCGTGCCAATAATATCCAACCCTTCTTGCAGTTCTTCTTCAATTAATTCAATGCCAGCCTCAATAGACCGTACGGCCTCCTCTCTGGACATCGCGGGGCCATTTGCCATGTTTCTTGTACCCAAACCAACTTTCTTTATTTTCAGACATTGTTTCGTTTCCAGGTGTGAAGCTACGCCGCAATCAACCACAATCACCTTTGCACCGACATACCGTGCAAGAACATTGATAGCTGCGCCTCCCGCCATGAAATTTTGCACCATTTGTTCCGTGACTTGCTGTGGAAATGCGCTCACACCCTCTGCCACAACGCCGTGATCACCCGCCATCGTAAATATCTTTTTATGCTTTATCTTACAATTTAAATCACCCTTTATGGACGCATATATCATTGCTAACTCTT
>JANLHY010000123.1 GCA_024653795.1 Candidatus Brocadiaceae bacterium
GCCTCTTCTTCTATGGAAGGATTACAAAGTGATAAGTGTTTAACCATTAAAACAGAGGGAAATAAAGAAGCAGTAAAGATATCGATGTCAGACACAGGGCCTGGAATACCCAGGGAGCATCTCACAAAGATATTTGAGCCATTTTTTACTTCCAGGGGGTACAAAAAAAGTAAGGGGGCTGGTTTGGGCCTTTCTATTGCATATAGTATTGTCCACCAGCATAATGGCGGGATTTACGCCAAAAGTGAGACTGGTGCAGGGGCAACATTTGTTATTGAATTACCCGTGGCGTAAAATCGTTTCGGTTTTTCTGTACAGAATCATTTAAAATTTCAACGCAATCGCTCTAAGTAAGTCTTGAGTATATGAACTATTAAGAATTGCTAAGACGATTAATGCCTCTAATATGTCATCAAAGCCCAGGAAATAACAGGTATCATCCAGCATCACTGGCTTATTGTTAAAAGGTAAAATTAGTGAGAAAATTGGGTTTTTGTAGAATCCAGAAATTGCTATTTTGTAAGGTTTAAAAGAATATTCTCCAATCCCAAAAATTGCAAAATCTTAAGCTCAAGTATGTTAGAACAATCGTGTTTTACCCCTTGCCGCCAAATAAAAGGGGAGTGTCCGTCAAAGGCTTTACTTTTCTGATAAAGAGCTACATCGGATACAAATTTACGGTCAACCCAACCAAATTTACTTTCAACTGAATCTGGTGAGTCAAGAGAGGATATTTTACATATATATCGATGCGAACTTCTTCCAAATTTGCATTTGAATAGAGTCGCTTCAACGGATGCGTTGAAATATGTCTTTGCATCAAATTTTAAAGCAACCATATCAGAAATGTCATAATTCGTTTTTGGAAGGTCGTGTATCAAATTTTTAATGACGGAATTCTTTGCCAGCATTGCCATATATCCATTATGCTTCGCAAATGAATTTAGCATCATTAATATGATATATTCCCCTATATCAAAATTTCCTTTTCCTGTGATAGCCTCAAGTCCATTATAAGATTTGAAATTGCTCTTTGTTGGCAGGTTGCTTGAGTTCAAAACACTCAATTCCGAATTGGTAATCCAGGGTGGATTACCGAGTACAAGCACATTTTCTCGTAATGCGGCTTTTTCTAAAAGTTTAAAATCATATCTAAAAATATCATCGCAGTATAGAAAAATCATGGGCTTGTTTAAACATGGATTTTCAACGAACAATTCGAGTAATGCGAATTTTGTAAACCAAAAATAAGATTCATAGATTTCAATACCATAAACCTGTTTCAGTTTTGGAAATGTTTTGAGAGCTGATAAAATAAAGGATCCTTTACCGAAGGTAGGTTCTACAACGATTTCAGGAGTAAAGCCTTCTTTCAAAAGAATACTGCACACTAAGTCGCTTAGTATACTTGGTGTTTGAAAGTCGCCATATTCTCTCCTCTCTATGGTTTCAGAAACTATGTGTCTGGGTTCAAGAAACTCCAGGAAG
>JANLHY010000128.1 GCA_024653795.1 Candidatus Brocadiaceae bacterium
CGATGTCAAAGAGAATAAAATTACCATACATTCTTTGATAAACGGGATGGACACTCTGCACGGTAACAAGCTCAACATGCTGATCGACAGATTAAAACACTCCATAAAACAATTACAGGATTTAAATGAAACGAATGCCATCCTGACCCGTTATTCACTCGATGTTACTGAAGATATCATAAAGATATTTTGCTCCTCTTCTTTTCCAAACCCTATATACCAACATTCTGGGAAAATACAGGGTAATGAACTTTCCATGGTATTAATCGATACCGAAATCTAAGGAGAATAGAAGGTATGGCTTCGGATTTACAAATTGGCTTAAGCGGTATATTAACTGCCCAACGCGCCATGTTGGTTGCGTCCCATAATATTTCAAACGCAAACACAAAGGGTTATACACGGCAGTCGGCTGTGCTGTCCGCACGCAACCCCATGATTACAACGGCAGGCACAATGGGACAAGGTGTAGAGCTGGTAAAAATTATACGGCATAAGGATGATTACCTCAACAGCCGTCTCAGAGATATTTCATCGTCTATCGGCAGTGCATCTATAAAAAGTCAATATTTGAGAGAACTAGAAACCGTTTTTAATGAAACTTCTGAGTCCAGCCTAAACAATGCTTTATCATCTTTTTTCAAAGGCATCAACGACCTATCACAAAACCCGGAAAGCATGAGTATCCGTTCGACTTTTCTTGAAACAGCCAACACACTGACGGATACCTTCCGAAGAGTAGTTGATGAACTGGATCAAATGAAAACATTCATTAAACAGAGTATAGATAATAAAATATCAGACGTTAACAATCTGACCTCAAACATTGCGAACATAAACAAGCAAATCGCTACCCTCAAAACTAAAGGTATCGAATCCAATGATTTATTAGATAAACGAGAGGCATTATTGCATGATCTCAGCAAACTAACAAACATAACAGTAAACACACAAAATAATGGAATGGTAAATGTCATGACACCGGGGGGGGCATTAGTCTCTGGCGCGAGTGTAACAAACCTTACTTTTGATATAGATACATCAGGAACTCTCAGCATCACGGATGCTAAAAAAGTGTCAAAGTATACTTTCAAGAGCGGAGAAATAAAAGCATTGCAAGACTTTTATAATACTACGATTGTTAATTATGACAAAAAATTCGATAACCTCGCATCGGGTATTATAAAAGACGTTAATCGTATCCATGGTGAAGGGGTAGGGTTGTCAGGCGGATTCGTCAGTATAAAATCAAGCAACTCTGTATCAAGTGCCACTGCTGCCCTTAATTCTGCCGGATTAACAATTACTCCCTCCACCGGCGACATTTATATTACGGTAACAAATACCAGTACAGGTGAAGTAACAAAGAACAAAATTTCTGTAGATGTAACAACAGATACCCTCGCCACCCTGGCAGGTAAAATAGATGCCTTAGCAGGCATTGCTGCATCGGCATCTCTTGTGGATAATAAACTCCAAATCGGCGCGGCAACAGGATATAAATTTAATTTCTCCTATGCCATGGACTCAAATCCAGGAGCATTAGGGACATCAACGGCTTCGGTATCTGGTATATACTCAGGACAGTCTAATGACGTTTATACTTTCACGGCTTTAGGATCAGGCACGATTGGAACAACATCGGGACTTCAGGTAGAAGTAAAAAATAGCAGTGGAATCGTTGTGGCGACACTCGATGTGGGAAGCGATTATACTGCGGGAAATACACTAAATGTTGCAAATGGTGTTTCTCTCTCCCTCTCCATCGGCACGATTAGTACAGGGGATACCTTTTCACTTGATGTTATAAATGATTCTGATTCAACAAACCTCCTGGCTGCTTTAGGCATAAATACCTTTTTTAGCGGTGCGGATGCATCGGACATTGTTGTCAGTACAGACGTAAGCAACGATGTTTCTCTGATTGCAGCCTCAACTGGAGAGGTCGGAAATAACACGAACGCATTACGTTTGGCTGCATTGCAGGACGACACCAGCGCCATTAATAATACTACATTCGCTGATTATTTGCATCAGATTGCCTCGTCATTAGGAGAAGAAGCAAGTAATGCCTATAAATCCGAGGAAAGTTTTACTGCAATAGAAACCAGCCTGGAAAATCGAAGAGATGAAATATCCGGCGTCTCAGTGGATGAGGAGATGGTCAATCTGATAAGATTTCAGCAGGCATATCAAGCCTCTGCAAAATATATCTCAATTGTTAACGGACTTATGGATAGGCTATTAAGCACATTTGGTTAGTTTTATGTATCGTAAATTCACTTTTGAAAATGTTCATTTCATTGATCGAATAGAATGCCGTACTCGCTACTACTGGTATTTTAGAAAAAATTTGACATTTCCCCGTTTTCACGAGGACAAGTTTGGCAAAAAATTGTAGCGCCGATCGTTCGACTGAGCGCTCACGACGAAGTCCCTTCCCCGATCGTAGTCGAGGACAGGTGTGGTCGGCCAATGGCCTGTCTGCGTGCGGACACGCACAGGCAGGCGGGGGATAAACCACCCGCGCTACGGATTCCGACTCGTTAGGGTTAGGGCTTGACAATAAATAACATGAACAACTTCATGTTGCTGTGCCATCAGGGCTAAAGCCCCAGTATGTCGTGTATCCACTAACCCCAGCCTTAAGGCTGGGGTTAGTGACGGTCTTATCTGAATTGGGCTTTAGCCCTGACAGTGCTTGTACTGAGCCTGTCGAAGTGCCTGATCTTCAAAGTGTCGGACAACAAACTTGATGTATAGTAATTTCAAAATTTTTGTAGAGACGCATCGCATGCGTCTCCCCATTCCGCTCGTTCCCAAGCTCCAGCTTGGGAACGGGATTGCAACAAACGGTAGGACAAGCGTCCCCGCTTGTCATCATAATGTCAGGCGAGGACGCCTGACCTACCATTGCTTTGAATCAGAAAAACGAAATCCCGTAACGGTTTAGTTTTTTGAAAAATTCCAGTAATAATGTGGTTATTATACAATGTAGCGGCAATTCATGAATTGCCGCTACCTATTGTCACAGAGGCATTTTCAACTATTGATGTTTTCATAAAAACTAAACTGTTACAACTTACTAAATTATAGGAGATTAAACTATGCCTTTTAGAGTTACCCAGGAAAGCTTAAGCCGCACAACGCTTTCAAATATCAAGTTAAACTATAAGAAAATGCAGGAGACTCAGGAAAAGCTATCAAGCGGGAAACAAATAAACCGCCCTTCGGATGACCCCTCTGGCACCAGAAAAGTCCTTGGATTAAAAGCAGAAGAGTTCCAGGTACAACAATATTTAGACAATACCGAAACTGCTAAAGAACAGATAAATTACACATCCAATACGCTCGAAAGCATACAGGAAATCTTTACGAAGGTCAAAGGACTGGCCATTCAAGCCAGTAATGATACACTTGGACAATCCGACAGAAAGATTATTGCAAATGAATTAGACGAATTGCTGGAGTCCGTTCTGCAAAACGCAAACACAGACAATAATGGCCGGTAT
>JANLHY010000169.1 GCA_024653795.1 Candidatus Brocadiaceae bacterium
CATGTTTGATCTCGTATTTTTCGTGGAGGTGGTAAAAGAGTGAAGGCCCGAAGCGCGAACTCCGGGCCCTCTAAAGAAGGAAACCGCGAACACCAATCGCGGAAGCCCCCTCGCTCTTTCCTTTTACCACGGCTTCCCGGGTCTTCGCTACCCGGGAGGTTTGGCCATCGTCGTCCTGCTGGTGTTACGTCGATGCGGTTTATGCGACTGTTCCTTCCATGTTTGCCGTTCGTGTTATCGCGGCCAGCGGTATTGCAGCCATGAATGCGGCGACCGTGCGCGTGTTATTGCGTGCCGATCCGCGCAGCGCCGCTACATCCGGACACCTCCTGGGCGCCTGAAGCGGCGGGTCTCCGCCCGCCGTTACCGCCGTCTTCACGCTCATCAAAAATCCGTGGCTGATCAGGGTTCAACAGCAGTCCCTCCTGCCTCTATTCTTCTCCCATCGGACGGTTGCCGCTGCTCATTTTGCGGCCGGTCGGGGCGAATCGTGGCCGTCTTCCCCCGCCGCGGGTATGGCGGGAGAGCGACTCATCCCGTACTTCGTCCTTGAACGTGAAGGGAGACATCAACATCGTGCAGTTGGAGTTCCATCAGATAGATCTTCGTTACCGGGATCTTCGAGTCGTCGATCGGGAGCGGGATGCCCGTCTGCTGGCGTCGCTTGCGGGCGTCGGGCAGAAGACGCCGGTGCTCGTGGTGTCGGGCGAAGGAGATCGGTACGTTCTGATCGACGGCTACCGGCGTGTGGATGGGTTGCTGCGGCTGAAAGCGGACACGGTGGAAGCGCTGTTGTTGCCGATTCCCGAATCCGAAGGGTTGATCCTGTCGCACCGGATGGAGAGTTCCTGCCGCAAAAGCGCTCTGGAGGAGGGCTGGCTGCTTCGGGAGCTGGAGCATGGCCACGGGATGAGTCGGGTGGAGCTGGCGTCGAAACTGCTTCGGTCTTCGTCGTGGGTAAGCCGTCGGCTGGGGCTTGTAGAGATTCTTCCCGCATCGGTTCAAGAAGCGGTACGCGCAGGGAGAGTCGGTCCGCATGCGGCGATGAAGTCGCTGTTGCCGTTGGCGCGCGCCAACAGGGAGGCGTGCGAGACGCTGGTCGCCAACCTTGGCGCCGCGGGTGCCGCTGTCCGGCAGATGGAGGAACTGTGGCGTGCCTGGCGCAAGGGGACGGAAGAAGATCGGGAACGGATCGTATCGCACCCTGGGTTGTACCTTGCGGCTTTATCGGAGGTGGGACGGAGCGACGCGCCGGAACCGGTTCCGGCGACCGAGTCGGTTCGAAAGGATCTTGCGTCTGTTGGCGGCACCTGCCGGCGGGTCAAACGGAAGTTCCTGGCGGCGTATGAAGGAGGCGGTTCTCCCGCGTGGCCCGGCGCCGTCGGGCTTGTCTGGGAGAACGCGCAATCGGCGTTCGCCTCGCTGTCGTCGGTCATGGCGGAGCGGCTGCCATGAAGGACCGCGAGACCCGGACCGCGATCCTGGCGCTTGCGGCTGCCGGCCGCGGCAAGCGAACGATAGCGAAGGCGCTGTCGGTCTCGCGGAACACGGTCAAGGAAGTGCTCAAGCTCGGTACGTTCGAGGTGCCGTCCCCGGATCGGCCGGAGGTTCTGGCTGCACACGAGGAGACGATCCGGTCGTTGTACGAGACGTGCGCAGGGAATCGGGTCCGGGTGTTCGAGTCGTTGCGCGAGATGGGCGTTACGATCCCGTATCAGACGCTGACCGGCTTCCTTCGGCGCCGCGGGATCGGGTGCGTGCTCCAGCGGATCGCCGGCAACTACCAGTTCTCCCCGGGCGAGGAGATGCAGCACGACACGTCTCCCCACGACGTACTCGTCGGGGGGAAGAAACGTCGGCTGCAATGCGCCAGCCTGGTGCTCGGGCACTCCCGGATGGTCTACGCGCAGTGCTACCTCTCCTTCACCCGCTTCCACGCGAAGGCGTTTTTAACCGGCGCCTTCCAGTACATGGGTGGATCTGCGAGACGATGCGTGATCGACAACACGAACGTGGTGCTGGCGTGCGGTTCCGGGAAGAACGCGCTGGTCGCCCCCGAGATGGAGGCGTTCGCCGAGCGGTTCGGGTTCGAGTTTGCTGCGCACGCGATCGGGGATGCGGACCGCAAGGGGAAGGTGGAACGGTCGTTCTCCTACATTGAGGGGAACTTCTACCCGGGCCGCACGTTTACGGATCTCTCCGATCTGAACCGCCAACTGCTCGAGTGGTGCAAGACGGTCAATGCCAAGCCCCGCCGGCATCTGCACGCATCTCCCGTTGAACTGTTCCAATCCGAGCGGGCGCAGCTGGTTCCGTTGCCGCTTCATGTCCCCGAGGTATACGCCCTGCACCGGCGGGTGGTGGACGTGGAGGCGATGATCACGCTGCACAACAACCGGTACTCGGTCCCGTGCGAGTGGATCGGCAAGGGCGTGGAGGTACGGGAGACGATGGAGCGCGTCGTCATCTGCTCTCGTCATGCGCTGTTGGCCGAGCATCCCCGCCTGGAGGAGAAGGCTCAGGCAAAAAGCGTGCTTCCGGCGCATCGGCCGGTGAGGCGGGACCACCAGAAGGGAGCGGGCTTGCCGGCCATGCCGGAAGAAGCGGTGCTGTCGGCCGGGGCTCCCGAGTTGGCGGCCATGGCCTCCCTGCTGAAAAAACGCGGCGGGAAGCGATCGCTCCGGTACATCCGTCATCTGCACCGGATGTATCTGGACTACCCGGCGCAGCCGCTGATCCGCGCGGTTCGCGCGGCGCTTACGCACGGCCTGTACGACATGGAGCGGATCGAGCGGATGGTTCTGCGTGGAATCGCCGGGGAGTTCTTCCGGATCCCCGCCCGAGGAGAAGACGATGAGTGAAGATCTGGACCAACTCGCCAAAAACCTGAAACTTAAAAAGATCCGGACGATCCTTCCGCGCGAGCTGGAGCGGGCGGTCAAGCAGGGAACCGATTGCGGCGAGTTCCTGAGCCGCCTGCTGCGGGAAGAGTTCCTCTACCGGCAGGAGCGCTCGATCGAGTACCGGATCAATCTGGCGCGCATGCCGGAGCGGTGGTCCGTCGATACGTTCCCATTCGCCAAGCAACCCGGCGTCAAATCGTCCGTCATAAAGGGACTGGCTCGTCTGGACTTCATCGCGCAGGGGACCAACCTGGTCTTCATCGGCCCGGCCGGGGTGGGCAAAACGGGACTGGCAAGCGCCATCCTCCTGAAGGCCATACAGAACGGCTACCGGGGGCTCTTCGTCAAGGCGCAGGACCTCTTCGACGAGATGTACGCCTCGCTGGCCGACCGCGGGACAAGAAAACTCGTCGACCGGCTCGCGCGCGTAGATTTATTGTTGATTGACGAGCTTGGGTACCTGAATCTGAAACCGGAGCAGACCAACATCTTCTTCAAGTTGATGGAAGAACGGTACAACAAAAAATCCACGATCATCACTACGAACTTGCCCTACGACGACTGGTACGGCTTCCTCGGAAACAAGCACATGGTCAGTGCGCTTCTGGACCGTTTGTGTCACCGCTGCCAGACCATCACGATCGACGGACCGTCGTTGCGTGCGCCCACCGAGCCGTAATCGAAACCGACACGACAACCTTCCATCGCACGACCTTCTTCCCTCGAAAACATCCACATCCGTAAAAGCGACGCACCGAAACCCCCGGTGCGTCCTCCGATCGACAGGTCATATCCAAAAAGAAGGAAACGATAAACCGAAAATCAGGGGTGGGTCAGTTCAGGAGAGCACAAACGGGTCAGTTCCGGTGAGCGGCGAGGCGGCGCTGAAAAGTTCCCTGCTGCTGCGTCCGGTGCGTCACTGGACGGAGCGGCGGATCCGGGCGCATGTGTTTCTCTGCGTCCTGGCGCTGCAGATCGAACGGTGGATGAGAAAAACTCTCCGGTCGGTGTCGGCACAAAAGGCCGTGGACCTGTTGCGGCGGATCAAGGCGGTCACGGTGACCTCCCCGGGGGGAAGTTCCCGGGTGACGACGGTCGTCACGGCGGAGCAGAAGGATCTGCTCAAGCGGTTGGGCGTCCCCCCGTTGTCCGGGGTACTTCCGGAATCGTGTAGCGTATAAAATCGGGATGATTGATGTTCAGATCCAATGAAATCAATGGGTTGGCCCATCGAGGTGTCGAAGTTCGGCGGGCCAGGATCATCAACACCCGCGGTAAAGCAAAAAGCGTGAACCGAAGGAGCCGTCAGCTTCAACCGTTTGTTGGACGGCAGTAAAACCTAAAGATTATCTTTTGTTAATTTTTGCTTCATGTGCCGAATCGTTAAAATCAATATTCTTTTTGCTTCGATTTGATAAATAATTCTATAACTCCCACAAAATATCTCTCGAATATCTTTCTGGCCAATCTCTGGAACAACACGGCCTTGCGTTGGAAACTCCTTTATCCTCTTTCTCGACTCATAAATATTGTTCACTATGGCTCTTGCCGCATCAGGATTTTCACGAGCAATATATTTGTTGTTCTCTACAAGATCATCTGCTGCCTGTGGGGACCAGACAATCTTCATAGACCAAGCCGCTCAAGCACGATCTTTTTAAAATCAGAATCCGCAATGCCTTTTCCCTCTGCGATTTGAGCCTGTGCTATCTGGACGTCGTTTAATATTTCAGCCCTTTCAACCAGATCTTCGTACGCCCTCACGTCAAGAAGAACCGCGGCGCTCCGACCATGTTGGGTGAGAATGACGGGGCGCCGCGTTTCACGTACCTGGTTCATAAATGCTGCGGTGTTGGCCCGAAACTCAGAAAGGGGTCGGACATCTTCGGTGGGGATAACTCTCGGCATGGCACCCTCCTCATATTGTACTCCATGTGGTACAGACCATGGTACCACCATGAATGAGGTCTTGCAAATCTTTTTGTTGACTGTCCGTCCAACGCTCAGGTTGAGCTGCGGGGCCTCCCGGGTTCCAATGGGCAGCCGTCAGCTCCAACCTGTTGTTAGGTCTCAAATTATTTAAATTCTTCTATTAGCTCCATATCTTTGCGTAATAATTGATGCACTATTTCGCCAATATCCTTTCCTTTCTTCCGTGCTAACTGTTCCACCTGCATCTGTAACTTGTGATCCAAGTAAATAGGAAGTCGCAATTCAACGCCTTTTCGGAAGAATTTCCCCCTTACAGCCTTAGAAAAATCATATTCCTTTCTCATAACTTACTTCCTCCTATAGTCTGTTATTTCATTCTTGGTTGCTTTCCGCGCAGAAAATAGCCGTATCCGTGCGCTGGATCCCGACTCCTCACGAAACGTATGGTGCACGCACAATAATACTCCTATCTTATCAATTCCTAATGTGATCCATCGATCTTCATCCACGCTGTGTTCATTATCATATAATGATGCGGCCGCCGCATCGAGAAACACGGTAGCGGCCCGCTCAAATGCAATTTTATGCTTTATAATGTTTTCATGAGCCTTGATTGGATCCCATTCGATTTGATAAACATATCGCTTCGGCATACGTTATGGGTTCTCCCTTTCATTAGTACTATGAATTATTTGAGACCTAACGCTCAGGCTAAGCTGCGGGCAC
>JANLHY010000214.1 GCA_024653795.1 Candidatus Brocadiaceae bacterium
TTAGGATGGTTCTTCCTCTTTAGAAAAGTTGGCGGGATGGGTTCTCCTTTCATGTCTTTTGGGAAGGCAAAGATAAAACTGTACTCAGACAACGGGACACAAAAGACAACTTTTACCGACGTTGCAGGGTGTGATGAGGCCAAAGAAGAGTTAAAGGAAATTATAGACTTCCTTTCTTACCCCGAACGATTCCAAAAACTGGGTGGAAAAATTCCCAAAGGTGTGCTTCTTATAGGCCCTCCGGGAACAGGTAAAACGCTCCTTGCCAGAGCCGTAGCGGGCGAGGCAGGGGTACCATTTTTTTCGATCAGTGGTTCGGACTTTGTTGAGATGTTTGTTGGAATGGGCGCTGCTCGGGTACGAGATATGTTCGAACAGGCGAAGGAAAAGGCACCGTGTATTGTTTTCATTGATGAGATTGACAGCGTCGGCCGCCAGCGAGGCACGGGACTGGGTGGCGGTCATGACGAACGCGAGCAGACTCTCAACCAACTCCTTGCAGAGATGGATGGTTTCAATTCACAAAAAGGAGTTATCATCGTAGCAGCTACCAATCGACCGGACGTTTTGGATAGTGCACTGCTGCGTCCGGGTCGTTTTGATCGTCAAATAACCGTTGACAGGCCAGACCTTATTGGTCGTGAAGCTGTTTTGGCGGTGCACGCAAAGAGCGTAAAATTGGCTACCGAAGTCAGTCTAAAGGTCATTGCAAAGCGCACACCGGGCTTTTCAGGCGCAGACCTGGCAAATGTCATCAATGAGGCTGCACTCCTTGCGGCAAGGCACAATAAGAACTTTGTAGGTATGGAGGAATTAGAATCCTCCATCGACAGGGTGATAGCTGGTCCTGAACGAAAGAGCAGGATTATGGGCGATGTTGAAAAAAAGACCGTTGCATTCCACGAATCAGGCCATACCCTTGTAGCTGCATTGCTTCCCAACACTGACCCCGTACATAAGGTATCTATAATCCCGAGAGGAACTGCTGCGCTGGGTTATACCATGCAGCTACCGATGGAAGATAAATACCTGACAAGTAAGTCTGAAATCCTGGATACCCTTTGTGTGTTACTCGGAGGCCGCGCTGCCGAAGAACTCGTCCTCCATGAAATATCGACGGGCGCACAAAACGACCTGGAGAAGGCGTCACAACTTGCACGAAATTATGTATGCAGATTCGGAATGAGTAAGAAGTTAGGACCTCAGACCTTTGGCAGACAATCGGGAAATATCTTCCTTGGGCATGATCTCGTCCAGGAAAAAGAATACAGCGAGAAGACAGCTGTTGTGATTGATGAAGAAGTTACCCATGTTATTATGGAAAGCTACGAGAAAGCAAAAAAATTGCTCAACGATAATAAAGGTAAACTGGAACTATTAGCAAAGAAATTGGAAGAGGAAGAAGTTCTGGAGGGAGAGCAGATATTAGAATTGTTAAACATTGAAAAGAAACATTCAAGAACTCATAAAGAAGTAGATATTACCCCAGTCGAACAGCCCCAACAAAACCTGCAATTCATAAACAAAGAAACCGATAAAAAGTAAGTAATTCCATTTATTTACTTTGAGGTTTGTTGCATTTCCGCTAAAAGGCTTTGTGGAAGATTAAAATTAGAATATACGTTTTGCACGTCATCGTGTTCTTCAAGCGCCTCCATAAGCCTCAGTACTTTACGGCCTGCCGCATCTTCTAAATCAATATTGTTCTTAGAAATCCAGCTCACTTCGGCAGTTTCAACTTTTATATTTTTACCCTCGATGGCTTTTTTGACTTTGCCTAAATCTGCTTGTGAGCATATCACCTGAAAAACATCTCCAATCTTCTGTAAGTCCTCTGCACCCGCATCCAGCGCCAACATCATCAAGTCGTCTTCATTGAGATTGCTGCTGTTCACGATAATAAGCCCCTTCTTTTCAAACATCCATGACACGCAACCCGCTTCTCCCATGTTTCCGCCAAATCGTTCGAATATCTTTCTTATTTCAGGGGCGGTTCTATTTTTATTATCCGTCAGAATTTCTATCATCATGGCAACACCGTGAGGGCCATATCCTTCGTACAAACACTCAAATAACTCTATATCTCCGGAAGAATCCCCTGTCCCTTTCTGAATAGCGCGTTCTACATTATCCTTAGGCATATTAACAGAACGGGCTTTATCTAATGCAAGCTGCAATTTTGGATTCATATCGGGATCGCCTCCTTTTCTCGCAGCTACCGTAATCATACGAGCTATCTTAGAAAATGCTTTGCCTTTTTTAACGTCAGTAGCGCCCTTTTTATGCTTTATACTTGCCCAATGCGAGTGTCCAGCCATAATTTCTTTGTTCCTCTATAAATTTACTCCTGACATATTAACAAGTATTTCTTAAGGTCGAGTGAGAGTTTCAACCTCCAGATGATTTGCAATAATCTTTGAATTCGCTTCCTCTAAAGAAATTAACCTTTTAATTTTCTCTAATTTTGTCGTAACATTCTCAACTTGCACTTCATTACTGCGCATGTTTTTATATAAGGTTTGGGCTTTTTCCCAGACATTAACAGCTTCATCCCAATGTCCCATACTGTAATGGACGTCCCCGATGTGCTCATAGATGTCGGGCTCTTCCATGAGTTGAACAGCTTCTAATAACATTTGAAGCGCCGTATTTAAATAATCGGTTCTTCCTTCTGCCTGTGCCTTTTTATAATAAGCCCAACCCATACTATCTATATAAGCGCCATTCCTGGGCTGTGCTTTTAATGCCCTGTTAATGAGTTGCATGGCCTCGTCCAAATTTTTATTGTTTTCAACAAACAAATATCCAAGAAAATTACTTGCCTCGTGAAAATCCGGGTCGAGCTTTAAGGTCATCTGCAATTCTTCTTCAACTCTATCGATTTTTTGGTCCTCGTAATAAAGATTCGCTAACAGGAAATGTGTATCCCGTTTTGTTTCTTTATCCATCGGAATCAATTTCATGTTCTCAATAACGGCAATTGCCTCGCCGATCTTACGCTGATTTCGGTAAATCTGGCATAACATGAAATATTCCTTTGGATTCTTGCTTCCGGCATCCACATTTTTTTCAAGGATTTCCTGGGTTTTCTTGATTTCTTCATTCCTTTTAGACTCAATTTTCATTCTTCCATATATTTCTGACAACGCAAGATGCATGACCCAGTTATTCGTATCCTTTTCCAAAAAAGCTTTTGATTCCTTCACGGCATTCTCGTAGTCATTGAGTGCATCGTAACAAAGAGTAAGATAGAAACTGGCAAAACTAAATTTAGGATCAGCCTCTTTAACCTTTAAAAAATATTCCAGGGCTTTTTTGATATCATTTTTTTCAAAATATCGCTGGCCTATTTCATAATATATCTTTGCCGGTTCGCTTACAAGTTTCAGGTCAAACATGTTCTTGTAGCACTCGGCGCCCTTTTCCATCATCCCTTCCTGCATATAAAGATTGGCAAGTCTGTAAAGGGCATCCGCCAAAAACACGTTATCTAATTTGGTTGTCTTGCATCGGCGTGCACGTTCATACTCTGCAATTGCGGCCTGATGTTTTCCGACGGTTTCGTAAAGGGTGGCTAAGGTATAATGAACGCTGAAATCATGGGGTTTGAGCCTGGCTAACTTTTCAATAAAATCAATCGATTTTTCATTCTTGCCTAATTGGAAATAACATGTGGCTAAATGACGGATGATTCTTTCGGAAGAACGGTCTAACAGAATTGCCTTTTCAAAATTAATAGTTGCATTTTCCCAATCCCTATCCAGCATGAAAGCA
>JANLHY010000259.1 GCA_024653795.1 Candidatus Brocadiaceae bacterium
CTAGGAGGATTGAATATGAAGAAATACATCGTGACACTTGCCGAAGACGAACGCGAAGCTCTTGGCGAACTCACTTCCAAGGGCAAGCACAAATCACAAAAAATCCTCGATGCGCTGATTCTGCTTGGGTGCGATGAGGGCGGGTTCCAGACAAAACGTTCGACTAACGAAGAAATAGCGCGTGTGCTGAATACAAGCATGAGAAAAATTGACCGTGTCAAGAAGCGATTTGTCGAGGAAGGTCTTGATGTTGCTCTTAATGGCAGGAAAGGAAGCCGCATCTATGCTAAAAAGGCAGACGGAGATTTCGAAGCCCATTTGATTGCATTGAGCTGCAGTGAGCCACCCGAGGGTTTCGCGCGGTGGTCTCTGAGGTTATTAGCCGACAAGGTTGTCGAGCTTGACTACATAGGCAGCATCTCTCATGAGGCGGTACGCCGCGTTTTAAAAAAAACGAAATCAAACCTTGGCAACACAAGGGGTGGGTAATTCCACCGGAGCAAAACGGCAGCTTTGTTGCGAACATGGAAATGGTGCTGGACGTTTACAAGCGTCCGATCGACCCGCTTTATCCAGTTGTATGCATGGACGAATCTCCAAAACAGTTGATTGCGGAGACAAAGGTTCCAATCCCTGCATCACCAGGGGTGGTGGCTAAACACGACTATGAATACAGGCGTTGCGGCGTATGCAATATTTTCCTTGCCAGTGAGCCATTGGCAGGAAAACGCATGGTCAAAATCACAGAAAGAAAAACCAAGGCGGACTGGGCTTGTTTTATAGAAGAGGTCGCCGGTCAATACGAAAGTGCAGAAAAGATAACGTTGGTGATGGATAATCTGAACACGCACAACCCTGGATCTCTTTATGAAGTATTTCCGCCAGATAAGGCAAAGGCGTTGTGGGACAGGTTTGAGTTTGTGTATACCCCGAAGCATGGAAGCTGGTTGAATATGGCAGAGATAGAATTGAATGTGCTTACGGGCCAGTGCCTGAACAGAAGAATCGACGATATCGAAATTGTTAGGAAAGAGGTGGCAGCATGGCAGAAATCCAGAAACAATAAA
>JANLHY010000264.1 GCA_024653795.1 Candidatus Brocadiaceae bacterium
GGTATGAATAAGAATGTTTATATAGGTATTTGCCATAAAACACTCCTTTTTCAATCGTCCCTATGGGACTTAAATCATCGATCAAACCCAAAACAGGCAATAAATTGCCTGCCTACTATCATTTACTCCTTACGGAGTACGAAGGGTAAAATAACTACACTTTTACTTCCCTCCCATTAAAAATGTGGGTAAAGATAAGCACAAGGGGCGAGGGAACCTTTACTCTCTTGCTCCTGTATTTCCTTATTTGTAACAGTTCACCCCCACCTAAGCCTCCCCCATCAAGGGGGAGGAATACAAGGGAACAATGAGTATTCCCCGCCCCTGGTGGGAGGGGTTAGGGGAGGGGGTGAACTGTTACATAATTTTAAAGGAGAACCGTGGGATTTACCACACATTCGGTCTACGCTCCAGATTGGTGAGCCTTCTGTCATCGCTCAGGAAACAGGCGTTACGACAGTGGCAGACTTTCGGCCAAGAGATATGGCGGCAGGAGGACAGGGAGCGCCACTCGTGCCTTATGTGGATTTCATCCTCTTTAGAGACAAAGAGAAGGGACGTGCCTTGCAAAATATTGGAGGAATTGCCAATGTCACCATACTGCCAAAGAACTGCAGTATCAATGACGTTATCGCCTTCGACACCGGCCCTGGCAACATGATAATTGACCGCATTACCGAGCTTGTCACAAACAATACAAAACACTTTGACGAAGGTGGCAAACTCGCAGAGAGGGGAAAGATTCATAATAGCCTTCTGGCTACCCTCCTTGCACACCCTTATCTATCAAAACCACCGCCAAAGACCACAGGACGCGAGGAGTTTGGGATATCTTTTGCGGATACCCTTTACAAAGATGCTATACATTCCGGGATCAAAGACATAGATATTCTGACAACGGTTACGGCCTTTACTGCCCACAGCATTGCTGACAGCTATAAACAACGGATTTTATCAAAACACCACCTCTCCGAGATAGTACTCTCAGGGGGTGGAATCCACAACAATACCCTTATAAAATTTCTCAGACAATATCTTAAACCCACAATTCAAGTACACACCATTGATAAATACGGTATCTCACCCAATGTCAAAGAAGCCATTGCCTTTGCCATCCTGGCCAATGAAACAATTTCCGGCAATCCCAACAATGTCCCCAGCGCCACAGGGGCAAGAGAGGCAGTTATTATGGGGAAGATCGTCCCTGGTAGATTGTAAACTTCTAAAGCGTTTATTCTTTATGAATCAATTCTCTTTCTATTGCTTTTTGAACAAGCGGATTCAATGATAAACCTTTCCTGATCACTGTTTCAACTGCCCGCCTGTGTATTTCTGGTGATACACGAACATTAAAACATCCTTCATTGTATTAACCCTTTACACTTAATTCTTCCTTCACCTTCTCAGCTAAGAGTATTTTCAAAAGAGACTGATACGGCACATCTCTTTCATTCGCCAAGACCTTCAGTCTTTCAATAAGAGACTCAGGCAACCTGATTGATATTGACCTGGTAGAAGGCTTTAACCCTGGAAGTAATACCTTCTTAGCCTTTGAATAATCTACATACTCAGTAGAATCATGCGTTGACCAAAACTCACGTTCTTCATCCTCTGTCCTAAATTTCGGTATCTTTTTCAGTTTGCTCATATATTTTTCTCTCCTTCTTGTTCATATCCCTTGCAGATATAACCCTTATTTTCCTGCCCCTTGTGGTAAACACCAAAAACAACAATCGATGGCTATTGGTCTTACCAAGAACATAGTAACGTGGCTCTGTTATAGAATGCGGCTCATCCTTTATTACTACCAGCGGATCATTAAAAAAGACTTCTTCACATTCTATATGAGTAACATCGTGTTTTTCCCAGTTTTTGGTAATATTACCTTCGTCCCAGTCAAAGCCTTTAAGATTTGATAATATGTCCATTTGTTTTTATTAACCCTGTATGTAATAAATATATACACAGGGTGTTACGTAGTCAACTTAAAATCCGACTTTCAAAAAAATATAGCGCATCCAAGCAGGAAAAATACTCTGTTACCCCCTCGACTATTTTCTTGATAAATATTTCTTATCTTTTTATAATTATACTAAGAAAAAATAAGCCACTGAGATTATTTTAAAAAAGCACGCGAGACATTCCTTTTACCCTTCCATAAAAAGCGGTATTAAGGACTATTTGTATTTTCTGTGGTTAATTTTGACACTATAAATTTTTGACCAAAAGGGCCATTACATGAAATCAAAATTTACGTCCAGATATTTACTGATTACGTTCCTCTCCTTATTTTCTGTTTCCTGCCTTTTCATTTTTCTTAATAAAACTTTTGGTCTGGAACCTCGGTTCGAAAAACGAACAGAAAAAGACGATACTACTTACAAATTTCGCTTACCAGGCATTGTCAGTTCCTATGTCAACAGGCTGTACGTAGATCCCGAACGCATCAAAACTGTAGAAATGCTCAAGGAGGCGCTTTCGTGGCAGGAAAGGCTTATACCAGAAGTATTAACCGACTTTACAGAAAGCGCCGATACCCAAACAGTGACCGTAGATGATATCTCGAAAACATATGATCTGTCCAAAATCCGACGTTCTAAAGACATGGTTGAAATTCTCCAGGATGCCCTTACGTTTATCAATACATATCGCCAGCCCAATGAAACCATCACTGCAAACGATATCGAATACACGGCAATCAACGGCATGCTCACACAATTGGATCCGCACTCTATTATCCTGCCGCCGAAAGAGTTCAACGAATTCAAGATCGGTACGACCGGGAAATTCGGAGGACTGGGGATGGTTGTGGGATTGCGAGATGGTATACTTATGGTAATCTCGCCAATTGAGGGCACACCTGCGGCAAGGGCAGGCATGAAGGCAGGTGACAAGATTATCGAAATTGACGGAGAATCTACCATCAACATGAATCTTACAGAATCTGTTGGGAAATTACGCGGGGATCCAGGCACACAAGTCGTACTCTCGGTCATGACAGAAAAGGCAACTGAACCAAAGCAGGTCACTTTGAAACGAGAAATCATTGCTATACCGACTGTTGAATCTGCATCTCTGGACAATGGTTTGGGCTATATAAAAATAAGAAATTTCCAAGACGATACCTCTCAATGTCTCAACGAACACCTGAAACGTCTGAAAACATCTAACAATAAAATAAAAGGGTTAATTATCGACCTGCGTAATAATTCCGGCGGGCTGCTGGATCAAGCTATTGAAGTTGCAGATAAATTTATCGAGAAAGGCCCCATTGTCGTCACGGTAGGTCCCAGCGGACATCCGCGAGAAATACAGGAAGCCAGAAAAACAGATACAGACGAAGAACCTTATCCTATTGTAGTGCTTGTTGATGCAGGAAGCGCCTCTGGCGCAGAAATTGTTGCTGGGGCGCTGAAGGAAAATAACCGCGCCGTAATTGTAGGAGACAGAAGCTTTGGCAAGGGTTCCGTACAACAACTTATTGAACTTATGGACGGTTCAGCGTTAAAATTGACTATTGCCAAATACCTTACTCCCTTGTTCACCGATATTCAATCTGTCGGCATTACCCCGGATATCAAGTTTATTCCTGCAACAGTAATAAAAGACAATATCAATCTATTCCGCGGTATTGTTGCCCTTCGCGAGGAAGACCTTAAACAGCACCTCGACGAACACCCAAAAGGCGACACCCCTTTTGCAACTATAAAATATTTCTTAGAAACAAAAGAAAAAGATAAAACTGAAGAACCGGAAGAAGAGGCGGGAGATCCTTATAAACTGCCAGATTTCAACACAGACTTTCACGTCCTTTTTGCTAAAAAATTACTCCTCAATACCGTTACACCACAGCGGGAGGCTTTTCTGCAGAACTCCCTTTCCATTATATCGGAAACAACCCGATTAGAGGAAGAGAAGATTGCCCATGCGCTTCAAAAATTAGACATTGATTGGTCCACAGGCACAGGTGATGGAACCTCAAAATCAACTGTTTCTTATTCCACAAATCCGGCAAACGGACGGGGCAAGGCAGGTGAAAAGATTACCCTTACCATGACGGTGACAAATACTGGTGAAGCGTCCATGTATCAATTACGAGGAATCTCGTCAAGCAAAAATGGACTATTCGATAAACTCGAATTTATCCTTGGGAAAATGGAGAAGGGAGCAACGAAATCGTATTCAACAACGGTAGAAATTCCCAAAAATTCTCTGGACAGAGAGGATGAAGTAACCGTTAAATTTGATGAATTAAATCGCAATAATCCAAAGGATATTAAACTTAATATTACTACAGAGGCATTACCGCGTCCACTCTTTGCCTATTCCTATCAGATTCTGGATAACGGAAAGAACTCATCAAAGAACAATGGAGACGGGTTAATTCAGACAGGAGAAGATATCGAACTGTTAGTATTCGTAAAAAATGTGGGTGAAGGCCCTGCTGAAAAGAATGTAATTACCTTAAAAAATTTGAGCAATAAAGAAGTTTTTATAAAAAACGGACGGGCAGAAATTGGGCTATTAAATCCAGGTGAAATGAAAGAGGCAAAACTATCCTTTTTTGTAAAAGAAACGCTATCGTCAGACAAGTTCAATATGGATATGATTATCACCGACTCCGTTTTCTTGACGTTCCTATCCAATAAACTTACCTTTCCCGTAACCCCAGGTAAGAACAAATTGACACAGACTTCCAGCATCCTAAAGATAGGCAGAAACCACACCCCGCTTTACAGTGGGATGTCTTTTAATTCCACCGTATTATCAATGATGAAAGAAGGCGCTATTCTCATGTCCGATGCAAAAAATTCAGACTGGTTCCGCATCACGCTGCCAGATAATCGACACGGCTGGGTCTCTGCAAAAGAAGCACTAGAATTGAATGGCGCAGAAAATAAACCGAGTGCTTTAGAACCCTTTATGCAACGGACACCACCAACGATTACCCTGGGCAAATCCTTATCGAATATATTATTCGGAAACGAGAGGCTACCGATGTCTGCCGTTATAGAAGATGATATATGCGTAAAACATGCTTATATCCTTATCAACAACGACAAGGTCTATTACAAATCCAATAAGATTGCAACGCCCAAAGAACAGACCAGGCTTGAAATCAATACAGATGTCCCGCTCAAGGAAGGTCCTAATGTAGTGACGATTATTGCACGCGATGACCAGGACATGATAACCATCAAATCCTTTGTGGCGACGAGAGCTATAACCGTTGCAAAAGGGACTTAGACCTATTTTAATGCTAAGGAATTTCAAAGTTTTTAGTAATGGAAACAACAACCCACCCCTAACCCCTCCCAGGAGGGGATTTCTCGATTCCCCTCTCGGGAGGGGACAGGGGTGGGTTCATTCTTATCTCCAAATTTTGTCATATCCAAAAAGTGGAGACCCATATACGGTTGGAGCGTTAAAAGCTGCTGCCGTAGGCAGCCTAATTTATAATCAGCGGTAATAATAATTGAGGAAATGTTATGAGAAGAATGCACATACAGAATGTAGAACCGGGTATGATGTTAGGTAAGACTCTTTATGGAGATAATTACGAGGTATTATTAAACACGGGGGTAGTATTAACTGAGGATTATATTAACAGATTGAAAAACAGAGGATTTATCAAAGTTTATATCGACGATGAGGAAACTGCGGATGTTGTCATTAAGGATCCAATATCTGATAAAATCCGTATTATGGCTACGAAAGACATTCTTAAGACATACGAATTAACACAGTCGGCAATAGTAAATATAGAAGCAGATACTGCCGAATCCATTATCAAAAGTATTAATACGCCTAAGATCAAAAACGCTTTTCAAGAGAGTCAACCATTTAAACAAATGTGTAAAGATATTAATTCTTTTGTTGATGAACTAATGAATGAGAATATTTTGTCAGGGCTAAATTCGATTAGGAGTTTTGATAATTATACCTTTGAACATTCTGTTGATACGGCAGTATTATCAATAATTATAGCAAAAAAATTATTTTTTAATAAAGACAAACTGAGGCAAATTGCCATTGGCGAGTTTCTTCACGATATTGGAAAGATTTTCATCGACGAAAAGATTATTAATAAACCAGGCAAATTAACGGCAGAGGAATATGAGCAAGTAAAGCAACACCCCGCCTATGGATATGAGTTGCTCAAGGATATTGATAATATAGGAGAGGCTTCAAGGCATATTCCTTATCAACACCACGAGAGACAGGACGGCAAAGGTTACCCCCGGGGTTTGAGAGGCAACAATAAAATTGATGATAGCAGCAGCGTTGGTTATACTGAGCAGGATAAATTTATTATGATTGCGGAGATCGCAGCAATTGCGGACGTTTACGATGCCTGTATTTCGGACAGGCCGTATCGTAAAGGTTTGTCTCCCGATTTTGTATATGAACTTATAAAGAGCGGTTCGGGAACACAGTTTAATAGAGAATTAGTAGACTGTTTTCTTGGTGTGATGCCTAAATATCCTGTGGGTTCTGAAGTTAGAATCAAGAATGGTATATATAAGGATTTTACAGGGGTTGTGATATCTTTAAATATCCAGCAGCTATCTAAACCAAAAGTGAAATTGTTATGTGATGCTAAAAAGAATAAGATAAAACCTTTCGAAATTGATTTAAGTTCCGATAGCACAATGGATATGGAATGTATTTGTTAAAGTATTTTTCTGGTCGTCACTTCAGTTTTCATGGCAGCACCGGTGACCGCCCGGGCTACGTCTTTATGTACCTTCTCATTGAAAACGCTTGGTATAATATAGTCCTCAGATAGATGGTCCTCATCGATAGCATTTGCAATGGCGTATGCTGCCGCCATATTCATCTCATCATTGATTGTCGTTGCCCCAATATCTAATGCCCCCCTGAAAAGACCAGGGAAGCAAAGTACGTTATTGATCTGATTATGATAATCTGACCTGCCTGTAGCAATAATTCTGGCGATACCCTCAATAGAATCAGGCTCAATCTCCGGGGTGGGATTGGCCATAGCAAACACTATTGAATCCTTATTCATAGTTTTTACCATCTCCTTTGTAATGATATTTGGCGCGGAGACACCGATGAAAACGTCCTTTCCCTTCATGGCATCGGCAATTATTCCTTTTTCATTATATGGATTTGTGATTTCTGCTAAAGCATCCTTGTCGGGATTCATGCGGATCTTTCTGCCTTTATAAATAATTCCGGCAGTATCGCATACCACTATGTTTTTAGCGCCTGCGTTGAGAAGTATTTTGGCAATTGAAGTTCCTGCAGCGCCGGCGCCACTGATAACGACAGAAACACTTTCTATCTTTTTCCCAACCACTTTTAGTGCATTAATGAGACCCGCAAGGCAAACTACAGCAGTGCCATGCTGGTCATCGTGAAATACGGGAATCTTTAAGGCTGCCTTTAATCTTTTTTCGATCTCGAAACAGCGAGGGGCTGAAATATCTTCGAGGTTAATGCCGCCAAAAGTGGGAGCAATGTTTATAACAGTATTGACTATTTCGTTTACATCCTTGGTGTTTAGCAAAATGGGGAATGCATCAATATTCCCAAACGCCTTGAATAACATGGCCTTGCCTTCCATAACAGGCATTCCCGCCACAGGACCAATATCGCCCAATCCAAGAACAGCAGTGCCATCAGTAATAACCGCTACGGTATTCTTGATAATGGTATATTCTTTGGCCAGTTCCGGGCGTTCATGAATGGCCATGCAAACTTTGGCTACGCCGGGTGTATAT